>JAKQCH010000308.1 GCA_029573825.1 Spirochaetota bacterium
TTGACGGCACATTCACTTTTGACTTCCGCACAATTTTCGACAGGGACATCATACCGCTCGCGGCGTCTGCTGAAACGCTGTTCCGGAAACACGGAGGCACCTGATGTATATAATCGGTACTGCGGGACATATTGACCACGGTAAGACCTCACTGATACGCATGCTCACCGGCACCGACTGCGACAGACTCCCTGAAGAAAAACAGCGCGAAATGACGATTGATATTGGATTCGCGAAAATCGATTATCCGAAATTCGGCACCGTCAGCATTATCGACGTTCCCGGCCACGAGCGGTTTATCCGGAACATGGTGGTGGGGGCGTGGGGTGTCGATCTGGGGATGCTGGTGATCGCCGCTGACGACAGCTGGATGCCTCAGACTGAGGACCACTTCAGGGTCCTTTCACTCCTCGGGATAGAGCGCATTGTTATCGCCCTTAATAAAATTGACATGGCCGATGAAGAAACAATCGAGCTTGCCACGGAGGAAATAACCGAACGCCTGACCGGCACACGATTTGAAGGGGCCGACATTGTCCGGGTCTCCGCCCGGACCGGAGACGGCATTGAAACCCTGAAAGGAGTGCTCCTTGAAAACCTCCGGAAGCTGTCAAGGGCCGCTGACACAAAAAAGCCGTACCTGTTCATTGACCGCGTGTTCTCGTCAAAAGGGTATGGAACAATCATTACAGGGACGCTGAAAAACGGCCGTTTCCATGAAGACCAGAGCGTCATCGTGCTTCCCCATAAAACCGAAACCCGCATAAAGAAAATCGAAAGCCACTATGAGGGACTTGAGGAGAGCAGCATTTCCCAGCGGACAGCCCTGAACCTGGCGGGTATGGCGACAGAGGAACTGAAGCGCGGAGACATCATTGTCACAGAAAATTTTTTCACGGAGACTGCTGAAATAGTCGCCCGCATTCAGCTCCTGTATGCAAAAAAGGAGATAAAAAACAATCTCGGCATTGAGATCATCATAGGGACCATTACCATAAAAGCAAAAATCATCCTCATCGGACGCGAATCGCAGGGCGACACGGATTTTATCGCCCGCATCCGTCTGGATAATCCGTGGCACTGCTATCCCGGCGAACCCTTTATCATCACCCATCCCGGGGGATACCGGATTATTGGAGGCGGTACGGTGCTTCTTCCTGATTATGAAACTGTTCAGATCAAAAAGGAGCTGAAAACCGACATAGCCCTCCTCAATGATTTTTCCATGACCGATATCGCTCTGTTCAACATCCGCACCCATGCCGCAATATCCGAAGAAACCTTTACCGGCAGGTTCTCGGAAAACGAAAAGGCCATGCAGAAGATCATTACGATTCTCGTGGATTCAGGAAAAGTTGTGCGCAGCGAGGGGATGCTCATTGATGCCGCTTTTCACGAAAAAGCCGTTAAGGAAATACTGGATTCGATCCGCGGCAAAGTCGGGCCGAACCTGACCGAGATTGCCCACGACGCCGGAATTGATCCCGCCCTGTGCAGAATTCTGATAAAAGAGGCAATGCAGCGGGAACCCGTGGTGGAAAAGGAAGGGAGATTTTTTTCCGGCGATACAATTACCCCGGAATCTCTTCCGGAGGCCAAAAAGGAACTTCTCGCGGAAATTAAGAAATCCGGCATCTCCGGGTTCGAGCTGGATCAGGCAAACCAGGATTCCCAGAAACGTCACGCGAAAGAACTGGTCCGTATGGGATTTCTTGTCAGCCTTGACGGCAATATTCTTTACCACAAAGACACATACGAAACGCTGAAGCACTCCGTAATGAAGCTCTTCGACAGCGCCGATAAAATATCCATCCCTGAAGTGCGGGACGCCACGGGTCTCAGCAGAAAATACATCATCCCCCTTCTCAACCGGATTGAGTCGGAGGGGCTGGTAAAGAGGATCGGAGACTTCAGGATGAAAGCCTGAGCAGCATGTATCCGGCGGCATTTTCTCCGATCCGATAAAAATTAATATAGTTTGCAGGTTGACAAAATCCCGTAATAGTGTAATATTCATAATGGAATTATTTGTCTTTTCCCTTTTCTGTTCTTTTATCACCCCCATTGAGAAATCATTAATTGATTGACGCAATACACAAAAAATGCAACACTGCATTACTATAAAAAATACCTGCCGGAATACAACATGGGATTATTCAGACCGAACATTGAGAAGCTGATTGACAATGACGATGTTGACGGACTCCTTAAACAGATAAAAAACCGTCGCGCCGATATCCGTCTCGGATCGTTTCTTGCGCTCTCGCGCAAACAGGACCCTAAAATAATCGAGCAGCTCAAAGCGCTCCTGAAAGACCCTGACCCCAGGGTCAGGGCGGTGGCGACCCTTAAATTCGGGGATTTTTCCCAGGAGGGAATCATTGAGAACCTCCGGACGATAATTATATCCGGAAGCCAGCGTGAAAAAATTGAAGCCCTGCGCCTTATCGCGAGCAAAGGCGAAACCGACGATCCCGACATATCCAAGATATTGTTCCTTGCCCTGAATGACGGAAAGATGATGATTCAGTTAGAAGCCATGAAAACCATGGGGGCGATCAAGGACAAGTATTCAGTCAAACACCTCATTGAAAAGCTTGATGAAAGGAAATATCAGACCCGCCTTGAAGCGGTCAAGTCACTGGGGCAGATCAGGGACCTGTCCTCAACGGACCCCCTGATAGGATCCCTGATTGACAACAATATTGAAGTGAGGAGGGCCGCGCAGGAAGCACTCAGAAAAATCGGCACCGACAAGGCCCTGAACGCCATCAATGACGCCCCCTTCATGCTCCTCGTCAAACGAATGACAGAGGGCGAGGCCATTCGCCGTGATACCGTCAGGCAGATAGGATATCTGAAAATGAGGGAAGCCCTTCCGCTGCTCCAGAAGGCCTGCATCGATGAATTCAAGAACATACGCCTGGAATCAGTCCATTCAATCGGCATACTGCGGGAGCCCGGCGCGGTTCACACCGTTGTCAAGCTCCTCGAGGATCCCTTTTATGATGTCCGCATAGAAGCGGTTCGGGCCCTTGAAAAGATTTTCTCCAAGGAGTCCCTTGCGGGCATTGAAAAGGCGATGAAGGACTCAAATAAAAATGTCCGCCTTGAGGCGCAGCAGGCATACTATTCGCTGAAAAACCGGATCGAAAAAGCTGAAGAAATTAAGATGATTTAGCCCCCTGCCCTGCGCAATGATACTCGGATTTGACATCGGCAACACCAATACCACCCTTGGAATTTACAGGGAGGGGGATGCCGTGCCGGTACAAATGTACCGCTACACCTCATGCCGCCATGCAACTTCGGACGAGCTTGCTGTTACGGTCAACAGCTTTCTGTCCTTATACCGTAATGTGTCAAAAGACGATTCTGAAGTGAAAGGCGCAGCATATTCCACCGTCGTAACCGACCTCACCGGGACGTACCGGAACATGCTCCGCGACTATTTTACCATGGATCCCCTGGAAATAAACTGTACCTCAAAACTCGGAATAACAATACGCTACGACAACCCGGAACTCCTTGGACCAGACAGAATTGTCAATGCCGAAGCTGTCTTCGCGGAACATGGAACAGACGCAATCATCATCGACATGGGGACTGCAACCACGATTTCAGTGGTAACCGCAGACGGCATTCTCAACGGGGGAGTAATCGGTCCGGGAATCGGTATCGCAATAAACGCCTTAGCTGAAGGGACCTCACGGCTCCATAAAATAGACCTCGAAAAACCTGAGCAGGTAATCGCCTATAATACAACTGACGCCATCAAGTCCGGCTTCTTTTACGGGTGGCTCTCCATGATTGAAGGCATGGTAAAACGGATTGAAGACCAGTGCGGCCGCACATTTCTGGTTATCACCACAGGGGGATTTTCAACGGTACTGAGCCCTCACCTCCGAATTGATGTCCTGAACGACCCGGCGCTCACCATGAAAGGTATTAAGTATGTGTTTGACCGCAACAGGCTCTGAACCGCTGCAAAAGGACATGCACAGTTTATATTTTTGTTGACAAATATCCGCAATGACATATTTCTTTTTTATTCAAAAAAAGGTACGTCAAAAGGAGCAGCAGGAATGGGAAAAAAGCTGAGAGTAGTTGAAAAAAGAAAAAGAGCAAAAAAGAATATCAAAAGAAAAAAACAGGAAAAGAACAAAAAAACATCCCTTCGGTAAACACCATCAGGGAATTGTATCCCCGTTTTTGCCGACCACAAGAGTCTGATATTCGGCATTTTTTATTTTACTGCAGAATTCCACGAATTTTCCGTACTCATCGGGAGTGATTATATTTTTTTTAATCAGTATGGACTTTTCCACAAAAAGCCGGTGGTCACCGGCCTTTCTGTGGACAGAGATGCGCGCTGAACCGTAAGGGGCATCGACTTTTATCTCCCGTGATATTTTTCCCCCTGCATACTCCACCGGCAAGTCGTAAATATACGATTCCCTTTCGTCAATGGCATCACTGACATAAAGCGGGAATTTTCTGGTATCATAACGGATATAGCCGTACAGAATACTTTTACTGATCACCGGCTGCAGTATCAGTCCCCCCTTCCCCGGCGTTGCGAGGGCAATACTTTCACCGCGCACACGAAGTTTAAAGGGATCATCATACCGGTCGATATTGTGCACCGAAACGTCCTTAACCGTCAGTGAAGGAATAATGTTCCCGAAGTAATTAAACAATGTCTGCTCCCGTTCACGGGGATTTCTGAAATACTTTCTCAGGACGCTTCTCCGCCCTGAGTAATCCATGGTGCAGTCAATTACCGCACTGCCCTCGGAAGTAATTTTTACATGAAAAGTCCCCTGTTTGCTGCCGGGACCTGAGACGTCAACCAGTTTACGGTCAGCCCTGTTCCCCACAATGACCAGAGCGTTTCGCCCCTCAATGTCTTCGTGCATGGTTCCGCAGGAATAATATCTTCCGGAAAAATCCATCCAGAGCCCGCTGCTCCGGTCGAATGGAACGTAAAGGAGCACATCGCTGAATTGGTAGGGAGACACCATGTTCCCGGTATCGGGATTCCCCGCACGGTCCACAAGAGCTGCATAGGAAGCTATCCCCATGGTACGCAGAATCGCCCGGGCAAGGATTACCTTGTCCTCGGGGGTCCCCCGTTTCAGATAATTGGTATCACTGGCCTTCCCCGGATAATAGAGAACCCTGCTCTGCGGCTCAATCTCCCGCGCAACATAGTCATATACCTTCGTAATAGTTTCCCTTACGGAACCGCCCCTGAACCGCTCCGTGGTTTCATGGGGCGCGAGAATACATGTCCCTTCCATGAGACCTTCGTACCACCGTGCCAGTGAGCCGGTATCGGGAACCGTGGAAAACGCATAACAGGGGAGATAATTCATCATGCTTCCCGAATAACTTTCGCTGTACACTGCTTTCTGTTCTCCCAGTTCTGCGGTATACAGTACCCGGTCCTCAAGTTCCTTTTTTTCAATTTTTGTTCCAGGCTGAATGAAGAAATCAACATGCAGCTCTTTCGGCGCCGACACCCCAAGCCTGAAATGAAGCACCGACTCTCGGTATTCCTGGACCGGAGTGAGGGGAATCGAAAAATGCCTTGTGGTGCGGGGCGATACAATGGGGTTGCTCACAACGTAGGCGACCCGCATAATTGATCCTTTTTTCAGGGAGGAAATATTTATATAATGCTCATTGTTAACAGTCTGAACCTGATATTCATCGGAATGGCTTCCGTCCTGATGATACACCCGCACCTTCACCGGAATGAATGTCCCCCGGAACGGCACTTTGTACTCTCCCCACCTGTCGATGATCTTTTCGTTGTTGAGATATATCAGGTCTTCACAGTACACACTGCTGCCCCCGTCCCGCTCAAGGGAAAACATTCTGTCGCGGCGGAGTATTAATGAGGAACGGTCCGTAGTAACGTTTTTTTTGAGCCAGGTATCGATAGTGCCAAGCAGCGCGGATTCATCGGTTCCGAAGGAAGCACACGAATGTTCCACTGCCCCTTTATCCACATAGGAAACCAGCTCTTTGAGACGCTGCTGTGATGGCCGGATATAGAGGGACCGCGTCCAGTCCATCACCGGGTCCCCTCCCCCCAGATAATTGATATCACCAAGCCGCCTGAACAGCGATGGGTCCCCGTTGCGTGTAATTTCCCGAAAGGCCTCCTGCTTCGCGCCTTCGAGGTCTCCCATTTCAGTGCGTATATCAATCGCTGTCTGCGCGAAACTTCCCTCCCTGTCATATTTTGTTATGGCACGGAGCGCGGCATTATAATTACCCTGTTTCCGGTACAGCCCCACCAGAGAAGAAATGAGCGATGTATCATGGTAGCCTCCGCAGCATCTTTCATATAACTTCACCGCACGGTTAATGTCCCGCGTGCTGAAATACAGTGCCTTTTCAACAAAGGGTGTTATTGATTCCGGGAAGTCCCGGTGAAACTGATCTGCTTCCTTCAGAAATTCCTTTTCATATCCCAGAATGCGCACCAGTGTAACAAAATCCCGCCTGAAGGGGAAATAATTCCTGGATTTCCCGTATATGGACCGACCGAAACGGAACGCGCTGAGGAAATCCCTGCGGTCAATAATTTTCCTGAACATCCTGTGCTGAAGAGGGATAAAATCACGGTGACCCTCCTCCATTCCGCTGAGCAGCCGCCACCCCTCAAGATACCGCGCCGAGCTCCTGTCGTTCCCGCTGTATTCAATCAGTGATGTTCCGAGAAAATAGCGTGTGACCGGATTTCCGGACAGCTCATCGGACTTCCGGTAGTAACTGACGGCTTCATCGCTGTCCAGCTCATCAAAGAAGCCGGCAATTTCCAGGGCACCCCTGGCGGGGTCTTCCCCAGCATGCCGCACAAACTCGCCATAGGGATAGTCAAACTCCTCAGCGTATTCATAGTCTTCGCGGGTCGCTTCCGTCCCGGCGAATTCCGGTGCAATGGTCCTGTCATTCTCATCAGTCACAAGTACCCGGCACTTCCATGAACGGTCATGGTAGAGCTTCAGCATCACCGATACCAGGTCGGTCCCCCAGATTCTCACAACCCGGCACCGCCGGTGAACATGACGCCGGTCATTGGATATTGTTTTTCTCCCGTTAATAAAAAGCTGATACGACGTGTCGGAATATATTCTCAGCTTTACAGGTCTTTGAATTTTAAATGAAGTCACCGCATAGGCAATCCCCCTCCGGGGATACAGGTACCGCCCGCAGTTGAGCTGGCCGTTCGGGGCATCAACCACCACATACCGCTTCACGTTCCCCACGGCATCAAGTCCAAGTGACATGTCCGGCGGCAGTATCCGGGTAAAATCCGCAGGACCATATTCATTATACGGGCCCGCGAGCATCCATTTCCTCAACGGCCCCAGGCGGGCTGATATTGCTGCGGCCTCTTTTTTATTGAACCGATAATACAGCTTTTCCTGTTCCAGCATTGCCGTGAGGAGGAGCGCATTCCCCCCATCTCTGCTTTCCCGCCCCTTCAGTGACTGTATTACGGAAGTCAGGATGGCATCTGATTTTGTGAATCCGTAGATGTCCGCGAAACGGACCACATCATGAAGGTAAAGAAACGATTCAGGCCGCCGCGGATATGTGCACAGCATCTTTTCAACATCGCAGAGGAGAGCGGGATAATCTCCGCGGTAGAAGTTCGCTTCGATTTTGGCCCTCAGGGCGGAGAATGCTCCGGTATCATCCCCTGAAAGAGGAATCGAAACAATGAGCATCACGGTAAGGCAAATTAGGAAATAAACTTTTTTCATGAACATTCCTGAACGGGAAATCCGCATCCTCGTATCAGTACCACTCCCCGCTGACCGTGTCAAGGGGGATTTCAACACCGGTCCGGCGCGATATCAGCTGTTATGAATTTTTTTAAAAAAATACCGGAATTCACAAACCCCGCTCGTATACAATATAAGGAGCATTTTTATGAAACAAGTTCTGTACGCTATTATTCTTAATACTGCCATTGTTTTCTCCTCTTCGGGGGCCCTTCTCATCAATGAAGCGGCCCCCGCTTCTTCCGGAAGCGACTGGGTTGAGCTTTTCCTTCCGGAAGGTGGGGAACAGCAGATGGATATTTCAAGGCTGTATGTCACCATGTACTACGGCGCCAATGAGCCCCTCTGCGCTGAGCCGGTTACGATCTACAGCTACAACCGCCCCGAGACCCCATGGGACGACCGCTTTGTCGTGGTACATCTCACCGATCCCGTGACGCCGGACGAAACAGACCGGACCGGCGACACCAACGGGAACGGCCGCATTGACCTCTACTGCAATAACTATACATCAAGCCTGTGGAACACGGACTGCGTCGTGGCGATTGACAGCGATGATGATCCGGGGAACGGCGGCATCATAGATTTTATGGCATTCTCCAACAGGGACGGATCACCCAACGGCACCATGGTGTCGTACATGAACGATGCGGCGAATGCCGGGCAGTGGTCTCTCATTCCCGGCGCCGCTCCCCAGGAATGCATGGTGAACATCGGGGCCGGGGACTTCAGGGAGTTCATGACCATTGCACGGAAGGGAAGCGGCGACACAAACGGATTATCCGATTTCGCCGTCACTTCATTCCAGACCCCCGGCGGGGAAAACAGGTTTTCCGGAGACCTCGCCCTGTGCAGCAGGGTTTTCTCCGCTGACAGGCGCCGCATTACGGTAATTCCGGGACATTCCACCCTCGGGAGCGCGGCGGTCCCTCTCACCATATATCACGGCTGTTCGGTGCGGCTCAGGATATTCACCCCCGTGGGAATGCTCATCTATCAGTCACCGCTGTATTCCGATGTCCAACCCGGTTTTTTTTCACTGCCCTGGAACCTCCGGGGAAACCACCGCGCCGCAAGAAGCGGGCTGTATATCGGACTCATTGAAGCCACCAGCAGGGAAATCCGCAGCACCCAGGAGGAAAAAATTTTCATCATTGTGAGCCGCTCCCGATGATCAAGGCATCCCTTCTCATACTTGCGGCGCAGATGTGCATCACCTCCGCGTTCACCTTCCGTGAAAGCGGCCCGGCAACACTGTTCCCCTATTACACTGCGGCAGCCGATGACGGATGTATATTTGAGACATTCAATCCCGCGTACCTTCCCATGACGCCGACACCCTACTGCACCATGAACTATTCACGTCCCTATTCCATCCGCGAACTGGAAGCGGGGTCCGCACGGGCGGGCTTCAGCACAGCGCGGTTCGGATTTCAGGGAGGGTGGTGCCGTTTCGGAATTGATGAGTACATGGAAGATACCTTTGAAGCGATGGCGGGGGCACAGATAGTCTCCGGACTTTTCGCAGGTATCGGGTACAGCTGGTACCGCCAGACAATCGGCACCGAAGACCTGTCATCGACAACGTCCCTTTCGGACTTCAGGGGCGCCGTCGCGGTAACCCCGTTTCACTGGATCACGGTGAGCGTTCTACAGGAAAATCTCTACACCCTCGCGGCTGGACGTGAAAACGACCTTTTGTATCCCGCCACAAGCGGCGGTATCGCCCTTCGTCCCGTGCGGGGCATCACCTTTACGTGGAACGTGAACCGTGACTATTACGGGTCCATCAATACCTTTATGCTGTCGGCACACCTGCTTCCCTGTCTTTCCTTCCGGGCCGGGTATTCCCGTGAAACAACCTCCTGGGGCGCCGCTGCGGCCTTTACTCACGGGCGCGTGCGGTTTTCCTACGGCCTGCGGTACCACAGCCGTCTCGGCTCAACCCATATCTTCGGCGCCACCTTCACCGGATCACCGGCGCCTTTTACCCCGGTGCGGTACGGCACCCGTTTTCTCAGAAAATATCTTCCCGAAAAAAACAGGAAGCAGAAAAAAATGAACATCCAGAGCGCATCAGCGGATGAGTTAAAGGCAATTGTCCTGTTCCGGGAAAAGCCGGAAATCCTGAAACGCATAATTGCCTTCCGGTCGATATCAGGGCCGGTCAGTGAAAAGGCCCTCTATCAAACAGGACTTGACGGCAGCGAGGTGATGCAGCTCAAAGAACGCATAACCGGGCTTGCACCGGACATCTCCCCCCGGAATCCCGGGCCGGAGCAAAAACATACCGCCGCCAGACGCCGGAATCACTCCCGCAGCACGGAGACATTTTATTCTCTCCAGCGAAGGAGAGCGCTCTTTCAGCGTCTCATCGGCGCAGGCATCCGCTCCACCACAGCCCTGCGAATATCAGAGAGGGCAAAAACCCTCACGAAGCAGGAGTTCCTGGCCAGGGTACGGCAGGACACGGAACTCGATGATGATACCAGGCAGAAGGTCATACGGGCATGCAGAGACCTCTGATACTTTTTGTTTTTCTTCTTCTGATGTCATGTTCCGTCGCAGCGGCAGAAACCAGGATCATTCTGCAAGTGGAACACCGCAGAGACGCCCTTGACATAGAGGAAGACACCAGAAACTACTACCGTGAAAAGCTGAAGATAGCATTCAGCCCGGAAAGCGCCTTTTCTCTCACCACGGTCCATTGCGACGGGATGGAGGAGCGCAGGCACACCTGGAACCTTGTTCTGGGGGACCCGGGACGCGGACTGTATTTTATTGCGGGTAATTTTTATGCCAGCTTCGGCAGCGGGCTTCTGCTGGGTACCGCAGGCCCCTTCCAGCCGGATCACTTTGCGCGCAAGGGAAACGCCGGAGAGGGACCGGTGTTTTCCCCCTCCACAAGCGGGAACCCGTCCTCATCCTTTCATGGAATCGGCGCCGGTATCAGCATCCCGTTTCCCGGCTTTTCCTGTTCGCTTCATTCCTTCTATTCCCGGCGTGAACGGTTTATCAGCAGCGCGGAGCACGAGACGGGACATACCGAATCATCAATCTCCTCCCTTGAAGGGCACCGCGAACAGGAGGGCCTCCGGAGTGAACCGGTCCATACCCGGACCGCCGGAGGGGCCTTTGCCGTTACCGTGGGGGATTATCTTACCCTTGGGAGCCACTGTATGTATTCAGACCTTGAAACTCCCGAAGGGGGCCCGCTCCTTTTCAGCTACAGCGGTTCAGAGGGCAGCGGGGCAGGCTACAAGTCGTTCAGCGGTTACGGATTCCGCATGGAATACCGCGACGAAAACCTTACCCTCTTCGCGGAACAGGACATCACCCGGAGCACAATTGTGCCGGAAAGCAGGCCTCGTGAGGAGATTATCGGGAAAGGGACAATCTGGGGAATGAAACTTTCTCTTCCACTCCTGCGGACCTCCATCGTGCGGAAAAGCCTTGACCGCGACTACTATTCCCCTTTTACCGCAACCATGGGTGAAACCGGATATCATGAAGGGTGGTTCTGGGACCTGAAGGTTTCACCGTACCGAAACCTTTCCTTCTTATCGGGGGTATCCACGGAGCGGAGACTGGTGCCATCGGTACAGGACAAGGAGCCGCCGGTTACGGTGCTCCGGACTTTCTCCGGCACCTACTCATGGAAGGCCCTTGAAAAAATACAGTACTCCGCTGCGTTTCTCGAGCGCACCAGAAACGGCGCTGACGAAGAAAAGCAGAAACACCGGTTCCTTATAAAACTCAGGCCCCTGCGCCAATTGACCCTGCAGGGTGCATCGGCGTTTCAGCAAAACGGCGACACCGGCACATCCTCACTGCATGCCATAGGAATTGGTGTGACACTCTTTGGAAGGTGGGACATCTCCCTGACCGGAGCGAAGGCCGCAGTGGCCCCGGACAACCCTGTCTACGCACGGATGCTCCCCATGCGGAATTCGAACATCCCGGGTTTTTTCATACGGGAGGATGCCATTACCGCGGCGCTACGGACATCACTTCGATGGGGTGACTGCTGTTTTTCTCTGCGGTATTTTTATCTTCAATGCGAAAGCGGTGAAAACAGGAACACGGTGGAGTTCTTCGGTAGCGGGACCTTCTGATTCGGTGATACGTTTCTTCTGAGACAGGGCCGATTCCATTTCACCCATATCAATTCATCATTCAGAATACAGCTGATTAATAATAAAAATAATTTGATTAAATACCATACACTCTTTACATTGACCCGTTTCAACGTACACTGCTCACTGGAGAATCCCATGAACAATAAACCTGTTACCCTGAGTAAAACAATCATTTCCCGCGCCATGCTCCCTGAAGATGCAAACCCCTCCGGCAATGTCCATGGAGGCGTTATAATGAAGGAAATTGACAATGCCGCGGGCATTGCCGCGATCCGGCACGCCCGGACGTTCTGTGTTACCGCTTCAATTGACAGGCTCGATTTTCACAATCCCGTCCATGTAGGAAACCTCCTTGTGGTAAAAGCAAGCGTCAACATGACAGGGAAAACCTCAATGGAAGTAGGCGCCCGCGTTGAGGCTGAAGACATAATCGCGGGGACCGTGAGGCATATCGCTTCCGCATATCTCACGTTCGTGGCAATAGACAGCAATTTCAAACCAGCATCTGTGCCTCCCCTCGTCCTCGAAACTGAGGATGAAAAGCGGCGACACCGTGAAGCCATGCGGCGGAAAGAAAACAGGCTTTCCCTCAAATCAAAGGAAAAAGACTGCCAGAACGATAAAAACCTCTGCCTGGACTGACAAGTACCCGTAACGATGCTGCACGCTGAAACGTTTTTTTACATGCAGGGATTTTCAGAAGGAAAGATTTTTTTCCTACGCGGCGGGGGAACTTGGGGCATTATATATTGATAAACCGGAATTAACATGATTTACTATTAGAAGAAATATCGTGCCTCCCATCGGTACATGTGATGCCGCACACAATATTATCATAGTTTAAAAAACTCATTATTCATGTAACACCATCAGCAATACCGTTATCTTCACATACGAACCTGTGACAGTACCCAGTTTTAATACAGGATTCTGTCATATAGTCGGTACGGGTAATACATTAAATCAGGACCACGCACATGAACAAGCTTAATGATGAAATCATTCAGGAAGGAGATCCCAATGCGCGAAATGCGTTCGGTCTTGTAATTCTGAAAAACTCCCACAGCGAAATCCGCCGTCTCAGAAATCAGGTATGCACTCCTTCTATTCACGGCAACAAGTTCTGGTATTCCAGCTATTTTATTATGGACTATCTGCTCTCCCATCCCCTGAGAAAGGGATCCCATGTTATGGAGATCGGGTGCGGATGGGGCCTTGCTGGTATTTTCTGCGCGAAGCTGTTTCATGCCAGAGTTACCGGAATTGATGCCGACCCGGAGGTGTTCCCGTATCTCCACCTCCACGCGAAAATCAACAGTGTGTCCATCCACACGGAGAAAAAGACATTTCAGCGCATAACCGCAACGAATCTCTCTGATGTCGACATGCTGATAGGTTCCGATATTTGCTTCTGGGACAGTATGGTGCGGCCCCTGTTCAATCTCTTCAAGCGGGCCATGAAATCCGGTGTAAAGCAGATAATTATAGCCGATCCGGGCCGATCGCCGTTCAGGGAACTCTGTGAGCTGTGCAGCAAAGAAATGAAGACATCGGTTCTTTCCCGTGAAGTTTCGTTTCCGACAAAAAACAGGGGTTCCCTTCTTATTATAAAACCCAGCCGCTGACTGATATAGTCAAAGGTTTTCCGTCAGATTATTCAGAATGAGCCCGTAAAAACCGCTCTCACCGGAACGATAATACCATCCAAGGTGTGAGCGGCAGTTTCCGCACAGCGCATACTCCCATGAAAATCCGGGGAACCATGTGAATTCCAGTGTGGGATCTCCCGTATTGACACATCCCTTTGCCGCGGAAAAACATCCAATGGAATAGGTAACCCCGAGTGGATTGGTAAAGGTATGACAATGCCCTCCGTCTATATCCATCATTGTGTCCGGTGTGGTAATGACATGGCTGCAGAACCTGCAGATAATACAGGGTTTCTTTCCCTCCTCAGTACCACGTTCATCCCCGGTTAACAGCTCCCGCAGCACGGTACTGCGTGGCCCTGAGCGCTTCATCTCATACTGCAATTCTTGTACCATGTATTGCATCCATTACAGGAAATACGAAACTATTCAACGAACGTACTGTACTCATCCATTCCACAGAACATAATGAACTCACACAATGCTGCAACCGCTTCCCGGTAAAATAGTTAAATTCTCATCTCTGTATATAGTATTGTAATAATTGAAAGATTTGTCAATTATTGCACTTTATTTTATTTTACACCGCAATAAGTTCCCCGCAACACACGTGATCAACACATTTATTTTTTTGTTGCATATCGCCACTCTGTTGGATATGCTTCCTGTCATCTGACACATACTGCATCGGTACACTGCAATTCCGGAGGGAGGGATTTCCTATGGGTAACTCAATTGAGATAAAAGCTGTTACGGGAAAGAAACTGATGAAGCAGTTCATTATGCTTCCCTGGACAGCGGGACTCTATAAAAACGACCCCTGCTGGATACCTCCCATAATTCATGACCAGAAAAAACTCTTCAACAGAAAGAAAGGGTATTTTTTTGAAATCGGCAAAGCGGAATTTTTTCTCGCATATAAAGACGGCGTACCGGTGGGAAGGATAAGCGCACACGTCAACCACCTGTATGAAGAGAAGTATGAGATGGACACCGGCTTTTTCGGATTCTATGAATCGATCAACGATATCGACGTCGCACGGGTTCTTTTCAGCGCGGCGGAAAAATGGCTCAAAAAAATGGGTAAAACGAAAATGAACGGCCCCCAGAGTTTTTCCATATACGATTCCGTGGGATTTGTCGTGGAGGGACATGACATGATGCCTGTTGTGGGGCTCCTGCACTTCGCACGTTACTACGGGGACCTTGCAGAGGCCTGCGGTTTCACCAAGTGCATTGACTGGTACTGCTTCCTCGTAAAAAAGATCGAGGACTACAAGCCGTACCTCAGGGACATCCGTGAAAATATCATGAAAGACATGGATGTCACATTTGTCATAACGAAAAAGAAAGACCTGAAACGCAGGGCAAAGGAGCTCCGGGAAATTTTCAACATCGCATGGGAGGGCAACTGGGGGCATCTTCCCCTGACAGAAAAGCAGTTCGCGATGATTTACGATGAACTGAAAATGGTATACATCCCTGAGCTTACAATCTTTGCGGAGAAGAACGGGGAGAGCATCGGGTTCATTCTCTCACTGCCTGATATCAACCCCCTGTTGAGGATACTGAACGGACGGCTCTATCCATGGAGGCTGCTGCGTTTTTTTCTGAACCTTGGAAAAACAAAAAAAATCCGCACCATCATTATGGGGGTCCTTCCTGAATACCGCGGCCAGAAAATCGATGACGTCTTTTACCTCCGCACCATTGAAGACGGCATCGGAATGGGATTCACCGAGTCAGACTGTTCCCTCATTGTGGAAACCAACAAAAAAATGATCGGCGCCCTGAAACCCCTGAAAGCCGAACGGTACAAGACCTACAGGATATACGAAAAGGAAATATCCTAATGAACAGTCCCCGCGGTTGAATCAGTGCCGCGTTCCGTCATGGGAAGCTCCCGCCGCCGCCTCGCATAGAGGTACCATAAAGCAAGGGCCGGACCAGCTTTCCATGTCATCAGGGCGACAGCAAGGCCCCCCAGTACATCCGCAACATAGTGGTAGCGCAGATATACCGTGGCAAACACCAGAAGAGCTGTCCAGGGTACCGCTATCTTTGCAAAAGATCGGTGATACCTGAACGCCAGCAGCATCGTCAGCACCGAGACGAGGGTATGGCCGCTGGGGAAGCAGTCCCTGGCAACCCCGCCCAGGGTCCCCAGAAGGTTCCGCAGGAAATCAAAGGTAAGTATTCCGGTGAGTGGATAACGCTGCAGATGGTCAAGGGTATACTGGGGGCCGATAGCGGGAAAGAGGTAATACCCCCCATAGGACAGAAAAAATCCCAGCATGATTGTTGATGCGGTGATATGAAAATCACTCCGCCTCCCCCTCCGATACACCAGGAGGCACAGCACAAAGGGAAGGAAATAGAATGAAGCGTACACAATCTGCAGGATCTCCGTCAGCGCAGGGACCGTAATCCGCTCCATGAGCACCGTGGGATCATTTCCGGCAAATATCATCCTGTCAATGATGATCAGGGAATTGTCAATATCATGAGGATTGATAAGGGGCACAAGAAACTGGTGCTCCATATATATCATAATCAGGAGAACCATTACATACCAGTCCCTGAAAACGGCCCTCCGGGTCCCGCTGAACTGCCGGCCGGTATACGCGGCCCCGATTATAATTCCCATATATGAGAGGTTCAGCAGGAAAACAAGCCAGGTTTTCGTGAAATCCCCGAAAATCAGAATTAGTGAATTCAGCAGCAACAGCATGCCGCCGGTCAGGATTTCCTCCAGCCGGAATTCCAGCAGTTTATCAACAGGAATTTTCCCGTTATTCATGGCACACTAA
>JAKQCH010000324.1 GCA_029573825.1 Spirochaetota bacterium
CCATTCCTTAATGGTTTTGTCCACCAGGGCGGCGAAATCTTCACTTTTCATTACCTTCGCCTTGAAACGGTTCACATAAAAGATAATGTCCTTATCGGAGGTAACCACCGTTGTCATTTTTGGATTGATATCCTTTTTAATGAACTGTTTTATAAGAAAGTCGGCGGAATAATCCAGGGAATAATACACGTCGATTGACGCGTAGCGTTCGCGGGTAATATTTAGTGAGGGTTGTTTTTTCCCGTCAAACACGACACGCAACTGTTTGCCGGAGATTTTTCCATACTGCTTCAGCAGGTTCAGCAATCCTATCCTTGCGTCATCAAGGCGGTGCGCATACATCATCCCTTCAAATTCGGGGAACTTATACAGAAGATTGAATCCATCAATTAAAAATGCCATCACAAACCGGTTCCAGGAAATACGGGGTTTTCCTCCGCTGTCTCATGAGCTGGAACGGCATCGGGTTGACCGTCCTTCAGGCGGGGGAGTATTACCTGATCTTACTGTTTCCCGAGACTTTGATGGAATTTTTCAATCCTGTCCATTGCCTCACGGATATTTTCCATGGAAGTCGCATAGGAACAGCGGATATGATGTTCACCGCACGCTCCGAAGACCACTCCGGGGACCACGGCGACTTTCTGCACTTTCAGCAGTGCAAGTGCAAAATCCCGTGAATTCATTCCGGAGGGGGATATATCAGGAAAGACATAAAACGCCCCTTCCGGCATCCTGCACGGATATCCGATCTCGTTAAATCTGCTCACAATATAATTTCTGCGTTTCTTATATTCCAGAATCATTTTTTCGACATCGCCATCCCCCTTCTCAAGGGCCTCGATTGCCGCGTATTGTGAAAGCGACGGCGCGCAGAGTGCGGTGTACTGGTGTATCTTCAATACCTGATCAAGAAGAAATTTCGGCCCTGCGATATATCCCAGGCGCCACCCTGTCATGGCGAAAGACTTGGAGAACCCGTTAAGGTAAATTGTCCTGTCGCGAACTTCCGGTATGGAGGTTATGGAAAAATGTTCCCCCTCATAAAATATTGAGGAGTAGATTTCATCAGATATTATGAAAAAATTATTATCAATGGCAAGGGCTGCAATCTTTTCAAGGACATCCCGTTCAATAGTGCCCCCTGATGGATTCGAAGGATAGTTGAGGATAATGGCCTTTGTTTTCGGACTTATCAGGGCTTTCAGCTTCTCAATGTCGATTTTGAAATTGTCCTTCGCGTACGTGGTCAGAATCACAGGTTTTCCCATCTGGAGCGTCACATTCGCGGTATAGGACACATAACAGGGTTCGGTAATGATCACCTCATCTCCGGGATCAATTATGCTTCTGAGAGCAACGTCAAGTCCCTGACTAACGCCCATGGTAATGAGAATGTCTGTTTCCGGATTATACTCCACACCATTCTTTTCCTGAAGAGATTTTGCGACAAGTGAACAGAGGCGCGGCAGCCCCCTGTTGGGAGTATAATGAGTGCACCCGTCCTTGATGGCAAAAATCCCGGAATCGGATATCCTCCAGGGTGTGATAAAATCCGGCTCCCCCACACCGAGAGAAATACAGTCGGGAGTGGAATATACAATATCAAAAAATTCCCGTATCCCTGAGGGGGATATTGACTGCACCGACTGCGACAGCAGATGTTCAGGATTGTTCTTCTTTACCAGTGAGAGTTTCAACGTCGTTGCTCCTTCATTATTTGTTCAAATACTTTCTTTTTTGCATCTGTTCTGATTTTGTTCACATCGTCAACACCAAAATTATTAAATGCACCTGACCGGTATAAAAATACCGCGACAACCAGAACTATCACAATTAATACAATGGCAAGTGTTCTGATCTTTTTCAAAATTAATACCGCAATAATAATAAGAAGTATTATTGCAAGCCCCAGAAAAAGACCGGAGTGGAGGGTGATATAACCCTGTACCTGTTCCATACTTCCGCCATAGCATCATGATTTACAGAACACACGCCAAAGCTCCACACTGATAAAGTGCCGCATTATACTTGCCCTGTCTATAACATTTCCTGAGACACTATTATTTTTGAAAAAATTGTTGTTTTTTAATATTTATTTCATATTTTGTTATTAAAATTTAGGCACCGATGAGGAAAAGGACGGGTAATCATGAACCATGAATTGATTATATCAGATCCAAAAATAATGATGGGGAAACCCGTCATAAAAGGAACTAGAATCACCGTTGAGAACATTTTGGAAAAACTTTCATGTGGAGAAACAATAGAACAAATCCTTGAGTCACATCCCCAAATTACCAAAGAAGCAATCCAGCATTCCCTCTCCTTTGCCGTTCAGGTATTAAAGGCAGATGTAATTTATCCAGTCAAAGGTGACGTAGCATGAAGTTTCTCGCGGATGAAAATATCGATCAGCCAATTATTGAGCATTTGCGAAAGGAAAATCATCACGAGTTGTCTATCTATGAAACAAACAGGGGAATAGATGATGATAAAGTACTTGAAATCACTAATTCAGAGAATGCTATTCTATTGACAAGTGATAAAGATTTTGGCGAGATAATCTTCAGGAAAAAAATGATATCCACTGGTGTAGTTCTCCTTCGTTTAGCTGGTCTTTCCAATAATGAAAAAGCACATATCGTTGCCTCAGTACTGGAAAAGCATCAAGATGAAGTATATAATTCTTTTACTGTAATCACCTCTGAAACCATTCGAATCCGAAAATTAAATCTTTAACATTTTCACAAAGAGTATTATACTCTCTTTTTCCATCTAGCTGGACATGTTTGCTGGATACTGAAAAAAAATAACAACAACAGACATGTCCAATATTATTCGGAAAACCATTTCGCGATACTGTCATGTTCAGTTGATAAAAAACCATTCTTCCGGCACCATGTTTCCAGAATAGTATCACCGGAGTCCATTGGGCACAGGATAGTTTTCAGGCCCCCGGCCCGCATGACAGTAAAAAGCGCTCCCAGGAGTTCCTCCCGGATACCCTGAAACTTTTCTCTGTCCTTCACCGCCGACCAGAGAATATATCCTGCATCCGCTGTATCCGGCCCCTGTATCACCCCCCCCAGGGCAAACCCGAGGAGCTGCTTTTTCCTCGATGCCGCCAGGGCATATTCCGGAAACCCGGCAAAAAGCTCAGCGAGGTTCTCTTCGTTCCAGCGGCCGTAATACCGGAGCCCGTTAATAGACCGGAACATATCAACCCCCATTAGAAATACAGTATGAAGGTCATGTATTTCCATAGGGCGAATTATTATCAGACTGGATTTTTTTTCCACCTGTCACCTGCAATGCCGGAGTTGATCAGATTCACGCCGCATCCGCGCCGCGGCGACATGGAGCGCCGGAACCCGCGGCGGGGTAATGAACTCCGGCGCATTTCACGGTCAGTAAATCGGTTTATAGTCAAAATGGTGCGTTGCGGTGATGAACCGCATGGTGTGGGTCTTTGAGCGCATTACCACGGAATATGTCGTCGCGCCGCCGGAAAAAAACCTGACCCCGGAAAGGAACTCACCGTCGGTGACACCCGTTGCCGAAAACATAATATTGTCACCGCAGGCAAGGTCGCTGATCGAATAAATCCTTTCGAGATCTTTTTCTCCTGACATGCGGACCAGCTCCCGGTCTTCTTCGTCCCGGTAGACAAAGCGCGCCTGGATATCGCCGCCAAGACACTTCAGGGCTGCGGCGGCGAGAATCCCGTGCATTGCGCCCCCCACACCCATAAGAATATCAACGGGCTTGTCCTCCATCGCTGCGGCGATGGCGCCGGAGATGTCGCCGTCCTGAATCAGTTTGATTCTCGCCCCGGTTCCCCGGATCACATCAATCAGCTTACGGTGGCGCTCCCTGTCCAGAACACATATTGTGAGGTCCTCAATATATTTCCCCTTTGCACGGGCGATACGCTTGATATTGATGTCCGGGGGCTGGGTAATATCGATGACTCCTTTGGCATCAGCGCCGACTGCTATCTTTTCCATATAAATATTCGGTGCGTTATAAAAGGCGCCCCGCTCTCCGATGGCAACGGCAGATATCGCATTCTGCCCGCCATTTGCACAGGTTGTCTTACCTTCCAGGGGATTCAGGGCGATATCGACCGCAAGACCGTTCTGGTTCCCGACTTCCGAACCTGCATGGAGTATCCCTTTTTCATTGTCAGCGCTGATAACGATACGCCCGTCGACTGAAACTGACGTAAACACTTCCGCCATGGCTTCAACCGCGGCGTCGGATGCGAGTGATTCATCACCGCGTCCCATATATCTGCTCGCATAAAGCGCCGCAGCCTCCGTCACCCGGATTACTTCAAGGGCAAGGTTTCGGTCCATTATAATTCCTCCGCATTTTACTGGCACGAATTTTTATATTGTTACATCCCGCCGCGAAACGCGGGACAGTAAACCGTCTTCAGGGTACATGAATCGCTGAATGGTATGCCGCCCTGATCCCGGAACCCGTAAATAATAATTCATTAACGGCAAAAAATTTTACCGCAGCAGTTCCGAGTAGATACTTATTTTACGGCCGATGTACTGCGCAGAAAATTCATTATCCATGTCCCCCGGTCGTGTTTTCAGCTCCCGGTAAATCCGTAAAATATTACGCCATGAACGTCTGAGCCCTATTCGCCTGCGCGTAAGGCTGTGCCGGTTGACAATAAATAAACGGTTACAGATAAGCGCGGTAAAGTTTACCCCGTCCGCACTGAAACTCACATCCTCCCCTTCAATCCCAGCATTGAACAGCTTCTTTTCACTCATTACATACAGCTGTATCATCTGGTCTTTCGTAAAGGAAAGAATTCCCGGGGCCACTGAATAATTGAGACTCGTATTGAGAGAAGGATACCCGAACCGTGTTTCCCGTCCTGTGAGCAAATTTCTGAGCGCAACAAAAAAATATCCTGTGTACCCCTTCCGGTAGGCTATGGTATTATTATCCACGAAGAAAAACTCTCCAGGAGAGGTAATACCTTTCAATATTGAAGCACTCCCGGTGCCGAAAAGAATTCCCTTATACCTGCCGCCGCCGCCGTTCATCACAATATATCTGTTTCTGCCGGGGGAAAAACAGGCCACGGAGGGATTATCTGTTGCAACAATTAATGAATAGTGACGCTTCGGAACTGCGATGCGCCTCACCTTTGAAAAAAGCGTCAGCTCCTCAATGCCTCTTCCTGTTTCATGAAACATGGAATTTCCTTCAGGGGCAACGCTGAAATCCCTGAATATGGAATTTGATGAGACCCGATAGCTTCTTCCCGTTGGCAGATAGTACACATAGAGCTCATTATCCGGAACAATACTGCGGCGGCGCACCATTCTTTTAATTACAATGTGTCTCCCGTCCGCGGTCACCGCCAGGGCCATTACCGTACCGGTGATCCTGAACAATTCCCGCTGCTGCCCGGTACGTACATCATACACGCATACCGCATTCTCTTCTGTTCCGGGAAATTCCTTTACATACACCACGTCTTTCCCGGAAAACCATCCCGCGAAGATCACTCCGCTGTCAACGAGATGCGCCCCTGCCTCCTGGTACGCATCAAGTTTCGCGATGATAAGCCTGCGCAGATAGGGAGATGACGGTCTCAGATATATTTCGTCAAGATTTATGTCCCTGGCAATACTCATATTCCCTGCCGCACTCCAGAAAAGCAGCAGGGAAATAACATGCAGCGTAATTTTTTTCACGAAAAAACTACTGGTTCTGACGGAGCGTGTTTGCTTCTGTACTTCCGCCTTCAGCCTTTTTGGCCTTTTCAGCGCTTTTTCCTTCTTTTCCCGGAGCAACAGGGATCACAAGTTTCTGTCCCGGAAAGATCAGGTCAGGGTCCTTAATCTTGTCTTTATTCGCCACATAGATAAGTGGCCAGAGGCTCGCGTTGCGGTAGGTGTACCAGGCAATTTTCCACAGACAATCCCGGTTCCGCGGATTCAGCTTCACGATATACACCTCGCGGACATTTTCCTGAAGGCTGTCGTCTTTTCCCTTTTCCGCTTCACCCTTCTTTGCTTCCGAACTTTTTTCCATTGCGACACTGACCGAGTTGATAATGGTAAGAGCTTCATCGGAGGAAGCGATTGATTCACGGTATGACTTCCGCTCAAGCTCATTTCTGCTCTTTCCGACAAGTCCCTGTACCTTCCCGATATCATTGGTGTACTGATCCTTCATTTCTGATTTATTGAGTTTTTCAAGACCGTTCTCTGCGAGCATCAGCTTGTTTTTGGCTTCCTCGCCTATCTGGGTTTCCTTCTGGCCCAGCACCACGCTTATTCCGGAAAGCATTGCAATTGCCTGCTCCGACTTTGCGATTGACTGAGGATACGAGCCGCCGTTATGGAGGCTTGTGCTCCCCTGTATGAGGGATGCGGCCTGCTTTATTTCATTTTCCTTATATTGTTTCATCGGAGAAGCTTCAACATCCCCGAGAGTTTTCTTCGCGGCATTCAGCTTTTCCAGGGACATTCCGCGGTTCGTTTTTGTCGCGGCGCCGCCGAGGGCAACCTTCGCTTCGTTGATTAAAGAATGTGCGCTTTTAAGGTTTTTTTCGCCAACCTTCGCATCAGCTGAACTGAGCCGGCTTTTTGCGGTGCTGATATCAGCCTGAGCGAATTCAGAGCCGCGCTTTGATGCAAGAGTATCCGCCTCCCTGTTGAGGCGCTGTATTTCAGCTTTCACTTCAGGTATGCGCGCCATAGAGGCGGTTTTTGCTTCATTTGAAAACCTGAGCGCTTCCTGCGATTTGAGGTGAGACTCCCAGTAGTTCTTACCGGTGTTGAGCGTTTCAGCCTGCTGCAGGGCCTTCCCGGCATTTCCGAAAGACTGAGAGGCATACATCGACGCGTAGAGATTATCCGCTTCCCCATAAACCTTCTTCGATTCGGCAAGAGAGTCCTTTGCAAGGAGCGGCAGGGCTTTTGCAATCGCTTTTTGCGACTCCTGGTATGAAAGGTCCGCGTTCTTTTTCGCGTCTCCCATCTCTTCATCGCTCACACTTTTATGGCTTGCCACAAGGAGTTCCCGCGACTTTTTCAGCTCATCGGGAGCATATTTTTCAGATTTCACTTCCACTGCGCGTGATAAAGAAACTTTTGCCTGTGACATCTCCTGGATCGGCACCTCCAGACGGCATGACAAAACAGCCACAACGGCACATGCCATTGATACCGCAAAGGCCGCTGATCTTCTCTTCTTCGATATATTCATTGCTTCCTCCCTGAATAATTCGTCTATGGTCCCCAAAACAGCCATCCTGACAGGAAAAACCTCAGGTTCATTATTCCGATATATTTTACAATGAGCATAAAAATCTTTCAATCAAAAAAATTGAAGAAATCTTCCTTATTGTATCTTTTCCATATTGAAACGAATAATATAATTGACATTTCCGTGAACACATTATTTCTCTCCAAAAATGTATATTATGTTCGCTTGCGAATAAAATATCATATTCACGGAAAACCAACATATTCCCATAATATTTTCAGCTGAAGAAGTTCAGCTGAGATACTGTCGAAGGAAAGCACTCTGCGGGGTGAGGTTTTTCCAATAAATATTATTTTACTGAGAGGAAATATGATCAAAAAACTTATGCCGTTTTTCATCGTTCTCGTATTTTTAGCGGGCTGTACCCAGTCTCCGGAAAGCGTTGCGAAAAAATTCTACCAGAGCATTGGGGAAAGAGATTTCGAAAGTGCAAAGCAGTATTCAACTGAAAGAGTGCATACCATGTTGACGATGATGGCAAGTATGGGATCTGCCGAAAGTTTCAAGGAAGCGGGGAAAGCCGAAGTAAGCAACTGTAAAATTGAAGGCGACGTGGCGAATTGCGATGTCACACTTCCCAACAACAAGAAGGACAAAATCCGGCTTGTTAAAGTAGCAGGCAAATGGAAAGTTGACATCAGGAAATAGCCCGTTGTAAATGAAAAAGCTATCAGCCATTGTTATCATCCTCCTGTGTAC
>JAKQCH010000328.1 GCA_029573825.1 Spirochaetota bacterium
GTTGAAAAAATATAAACCATTCTTTACTGCGAATGTTCCCTCGCTATATCACCTTCTTATGGGAAATCCAAAATTTAAAAAGCTTGATCACTCAACCCTCCATGTATGTGTTTCTGCAGCAGCGTCATATCCTGAAGAATCGCAGAAACAGCTTGAAGAAATAATCGGGCAGGGAAAGCTTCTTGAAGCATACGGAATGACAGAAACCTCACCACTTACCACCATGAATCCTACAAGGGGGAAAAAGAAGCTCGGCACAATTGGACTGCCCCTGATGAATACCGACATTCGCCTCCTGGACCCGTCAACTGGTGAAGAGGTACCACCTGGCGAGCCCGGAGAAATTTGCATAAAGGGACCACAGGTCATGGTTGGATATTATAATAAACCGGAAGAGACAGCACAGGTGATTGATGCAAGAGGGTATCTTCATACCGGCGATGTTGCGGTACAGGACTCCGATGGATTTCTGAGAATTGTTGACCGTACAAAAGACATGATAAATGTAAGTGGATTCAAAGTCTTCTCAAAGAAGATCGAAGAAATTCTCACTGAACATCCCGCAATAGAACTCATTGCAACCATCGGAATTCCCGACCCTGAAAAACCGGGTTCAGAAATGGTGAAAGCATTTGTGAAGCTTTTTGACGGCTTCGATTATGGTGGCGATATAGATGTACTGAAAGAAGATATCATCAGCTTTGCCCGTGAAAAGCTTTCACCATTTGAAGTTCCGAAGGTGGTTGAATTCAGAAAAGAGCTGCCGTTGACAAGTGTCGGGAAACTTGATAAAAAACAATTGCGCAAAGAGGAGCAGCAGGTACGATGATGTCCTGAATCCAGAAAATATTTACAGGATATAATGCTCCATATCTCACCATTATTGAGGAACAGTATCACCATGCCGATATTTCTTTTCCGTACATTCCGGGGCTTCTCTCTTTCCGGGAGGGGCCCCTGTTTCTTGATACTTATCAAAAACTTACACTAAAACCTGACTGTATCATGTTTGACGGACAGGGAGTCGCTCATCCGCGCAAATTCGGCATCGCGTCCCACATGGGACTCTGGCTGGACATACCCTCTATCGGTTGCGCGAAATCGAAGCTATACGGCACAAATGAAAATCCGGGGGAGACTGCGGGGTGCTCCGCACCTCTCGCGGACAGGGCGGGAGAGAAGATCGGTGTCGTGTACCGCACAAAAAACAATGTTAAACCTGTTTTCATATCGCCGGGACATCGCGTGGGAATTGACGAGGCGGTGGCAATAACCGCACAGTGTACCGGGAAATTCCGACTACCCCTGCCAACGCGAATTGCGGACATGAAAGTGGGTGAATATAAGCGGAGAGCGATATCAGACATAAATAAAAAATTCAATCTTTAGATCCCGTTTATTGGTATTATATACATTTTCACTTGACCTTTTCTGATATATTATATTTATTAAGTGTGATCCCTGACGGCAAATAATAAAAATACAGATTCGAACTATAATTTTAATTATACGAAGTGTATTGCTGCGGGACGCCGATTCTGTCATTGCATACATTGTGTATAAATATATTCTTTTGTACGATATGGGGGCGAACATGAACTTTTCCTTAAAACACCAACCGTCATATTCCCTTCTTCATTGTGAGCTCAGTCAGGGGGAATCAATCAAAGCGGAATCCGGGGCGATGGTGTATATGAGTGAACATATCACTTCTGAGACAAAATTCGGCAGCGGTATTCTTTCTGCGCTTGCACGGAAGTTTCTCGGCGGTGAATCACTTTTTGTAAATACCTTCACTGCTCAGAGCGGAGGGACCTTTGTTGGTTTCGCGAACGATATGGTGGGGGACATAAGTCATTATCAACTCAACGGCACGCTGTATATTCAGTCCGGATCCTATCTCTGCTCCTCTCCTGACATTAAGGTTGATCCAAAATTCGGCGGTTTGCGGACCCTTGTGGGAGGAGAAGGTTTGTTCCTCCTGAAAGTTACCGGATCAGGAGATCTGTTCTTCGCATCCTACGGAGCCATTATCGAGATTGATGTGAAAGATAAATATATTGTTGATACAGGACATATCGTAGCATTTGAAGAATCGCTGCAATTTAACGTTAAACGGGTAGGAGGCTGGAAATCAACACTCCTTTCCGGTGAAGGGCTGGTGTGCGAATTCTCGGGAGCCGGGAAAGTGTGGATCCAGTCACGGGTGCCCAATGGCTTTATCGGCTGGGTATCAAAGCTGTTACCGAGGTGATGAAATGAGAGTAGAAGTCAAGTATGATCCGTCATATTCAATGGCAATCGTGCACCTTGATCAGGGTGAAGAGATTCAGTCTGAAGGTGGCGCGATGGTGGGCAAGTCCCCCAACATAACGATGGAAACCCACCGTGCGGCAAAGGGAGCGGGAATTTTGAAAAGCCTGAAAACGGCATTCCTTGGGGGAGAGTCCTTCTGGATGAATACATTCCGGGCAGAGGGAGGCAGCGGTGAAGTCGCCCTTGCACCGACTCTTCCCGGCGATATCAAGGTGCTCAATATTTCGCAAACTGTCTTTGTTCAGTCCAGTTCCTATCTTGCGGGGTCTCCGGAACTTTCAATCGACACGAAATTTCAGGGTCTGAAGGGATTTTTCAGCGGTGAGTCATTATTCTTTTTAAAGATTTCAGGAACTGGAATCCTGCTCATTGCAAGTTATGGCGGCATTGAGGAGATTCAGGTGAACGGCGGTATTATTGTCGATACGGGGCACATTGTCGCATTTGAAGAAAATCTTTCATACGAAATAAAAAAAATGGGCGGATGGAAGTCCTTCTTTTTCAGCGGAGAAGGGCTGGTATGCCATTTCAAGGGTAATGGACGTATATGGGTTCAGTCCAGAAATGTTCCCGGACTAACAAGGTGGCTGCGGGAAAAACTGCCGCCCAAACGGCAATAACGGAGGGGCACATGAACTATGAAATACTGGGGAAACCGGATTTCCCGTCGGTAAAGATAATGCTCAATGAAGGAGAGTCTGTGGTTGCGGAATCCGGAGCGATGGTTGCCCATACTTCCGGAGTAGCAATCAAGACAGAAGCGCGGGGGGGAATTCTTGGAGCAGCGAAGCGTTCACTGCTGGGAGGAGAATCATTCTTCGTAAACACCTTTACCGCAGAAGGAGGTCCCGGAGAAATATACTTCTCTCCTGCGGTTACCGGAGACATGGATGTACTGCGCCTGGACAATCAGGAGCTGATCATGTCAAGCGGCGCCTTCGTGTGCAGCTCGCCAGGGGTGACAGTTGATTCTAAATGGGGCGGGTTTAAGGCGATGTTCAGCGGAGAGGGCCTGTTCTTTCTCAAAGCATCGGGATCAGGTGAACTCTTCTTCTCAAGCTTCGGAGCAATTCACCGCATTGATCTCGATGGTGAGTATATCGTTGATACCGGCCATATTGTTGCCTTCGATCCGGCAGTATCATATACCATAGAACGTGTCGGAGGACTTAAATCGCTCTTTTTGTCCGGAGAGGGGCTGGTGTGCCGATTCCGCGGACATGGGAAGCTGTACATTCAAACAAGAAACCAGAATTCCTTTTCAGCATGGGCCGATCAGTTCAGAAGAGTTGAGAGATCAACAGGAGATTAAATTATTTTTACATAATTTTTAATAAAATTCTAAAATTTTGTTTGTTGGCTGTTGACGATTGTCAATGTTTTGTTTAAATTAAATTTAAAGACGATTAATCAATATATTGATTATGAATAACTGAATTTTACGTGCAGGATACTATTATGAGCAGGAGAAGAGGCGCAGAGGAGATGAGTGAGGAGCGGGCATACATAGTTGATTCAAGTGAAAATATTGTACTCAGCAAGTCACCCTTTACATCTTCATGCAGAGAGGAGTTGAAGCAGACGCAGAAGCATGAAATGATCTGCAAGATAAGTCAGATTCTTGGTCCATGTCCCTCTAACTTCAGTAAGGCGGAGATGATTTTCGATGCAATCAGGTTTGATGTCGCGCAATATGTAATACACCATGAGTATAACGCTCCATGCGGCGTGAGTGCGGATTTGCTGTTATGGCTTGACAGCAAGCTTGATCCCGGAAAAGCGGAATGTGTGAGCAGCTTTTTCAGCAAGTATTTGAAATAAGAAGTGGGAAAAAAAGAAATACTCCTGCACACATGCTGTGCTCCATGTATTGGTTACGTATATCAGTTGCTCCATGATGAGTACGAAGTCATATCTTTTTTTTACAATCCGAATATATCCCCCCCCAGTGAATACGAAAAGAGGCTTTACGAATTACAACAATTTGCATTTAAAAGTGGATTTCCACTGGTTGAAGGTCCACGGGATTCACGTAACTGGACAGAGCGTGTCAAAGAATATCGGTTTGAAGGTGAGAGGTCCCGGCGCTGCCGGGAATGTTACCGTATCCGTCTCGAGGAAACTTTCAAAGAGGCCGGGAAACGGAAGATTGATATCGTGACAACTGTATTATCAATCAGTCCGCACAAAGATGCAATGATGATCAATTCAATAGGAAAAGAACTTTCGGTGTTATATAATATAGCATTCCTTGAAGCTGATTTTAAAAAGAAAAACGGCTTTAAGAAATCAGTAGAAATTTCCAAAGAAAACGGGTTTTATCGACAGAATTACTGCGGTTGTGTGTATTCGCAGCACCAGCGTTATAATAAACGACATCAGTAACTGAATTGCTCCCCCTGCAGAACTCGTATAATAAATATTTATCAAAAATCTACGTTTGAACGAAATGTTACAAACAGGTAAATATTGTTTATATAATAAATAAAAGATTGTTGTTTTCAACTTATTGCTGGCATTGTTGTATTCCAAACCATTCATTATGTCGCAAAAGTATTTTAATTGACAAAATAATTATGAAGCTGTTCTAATCAGCAGATATTTCCCCGCATTTGAGGAGTATAATGCCCAAAAGAGAAGATTTAAAAAGCATACTGATAGTGGGATCGGGCCCTATTGTTATAGGACAGGCGTGTGAATTTGATTATAGCGGTTCGCAGGCATGCAAGTCATTGAAAGAGGAGGGATATCGGGTTATACTGATCAATTCCAATCCGGCCACAATAATGACAGACCCGGAACTTGCCGACAGTACCTACATCGAGCCGATAACCCCGGAGATAATTGAGAAAATAATTATCCGCGAAAAACCCGATGCGGTGCTTCCCACTGTTGGCGGTCAAACTGCGCTGAATGTTGTGATGCAGCTTGAAGAAATGGGAATATTTAAAAAATACGGTGTGGAGCTGATCGGCGCAAATATTGAGTCGATACGGAAAGCGGAAGACCGGGACCAGTTCAAAAAGGCAATGATTGAAATTGGTCTTCAGGTGCCTGAATCTAATCTCGCATCCAGTATTGATGAGGCCATGGTATTCCTCGAAAAGATGAGTCTTCCAATAATAATCCGTCCGGCATTCACACTTGGCGGCACAGGAGGCAATATCGTATACAACCGTGAGGATTTCCATGAACTGGTGACAAAGGGGCTTGACTTGTCTCCCATAAGCCAGGTGCTCCTCGAGGAATCCGTCATTGGATGGAAGGAATTTGAACTTGAAGTAATGCGCGATACGGTGGACAATGTTGTGATTATCTGCTCTATTGAAAATTTCGATCCCATGGGCATACATACGGGAGATTCCATAACAATAGCTCCGCAGCAGACACTGACTGATCTGGAATATCAGGAACTGAGAAATATTGCCATAAAAATTATACGGAAAATTGGTGTCGATACAGGCGGCTCAAACATACAGTTCGCGGTGAACCCCGATGACGGTCGTATCATGATAATAGAAATGAATCCCCGCGTGAGCAGAAGTTCCGCCCTCGCTTCCAAAGCAACGGGATTTCCCATCGCTAAAATCGCCGCAAAGCTCGCTGTGGGCATGACACTTGATGAAATTTCAAACGATATCACCAGGGAAACTCCCGCATGTTTCGAGCCGACGATAGATTATGTGGTGGTGAAATATCCCCGGTGGGCCTTTGAAAAATTTGAAGGCGCAGATACGCGGCTTGGAATACAGATGAAATCTGTCGGTGAAGCAATGTCAATCGGCAGGACATTCAAGGAGTCATTTCAAAAAGCGATACGATCGCTGGAAATCGACCGTTACGGTTGCAGCTCGGATGGCGACCTTGATATTGATTGTGCACTTGCACGCCTCCCGGAAAGCTCACGTGATGATATCATTGAAAAAGCTCTCGTAAATCCGCGCGAAAACAGGATTTTCTATATAATAATGGCAATGGAATACGGCTGGTCCGTGGAACGACTTCATAATTATACGAATATTGATCCCTGGTTTCTCCAGCAGATAAAAGAAATAATTGAAGCAAAAGAATTATTCAGAAACAATGTACACGATAAAGGATTAACCGTTGAAAACATTCGTTCCATGAAAAAATTAGGATTTTCCGACATGCAGCTGGGTTTTCTTAATCAGGAGAAGGAGATGTTCGAGCTCCGTGAAAGGGGAGCTGATTTTGAGCGTGATTATTCCCGTGCATTAAAGGAAAACGAAAAGAAAATACGTGAATTCCGACTTAAAAATAATATTATCCCCGGATACCGTCTGGTTGATACATGCGGTGGAGAGTTTGAAGCATATACTCCCTATTACTATTCATCGTACGATGATGAGGATGAGTCGAAATCATCCGACCGGAAAAAAATAATGATAATCGGCGGTGGACCGAACAGAATCGGTCAGGGAATTGAATTTGATTACTGCTGCTGTCACGCATCTTATGCGTTGAGAGATTTAAATATTGATTCAATCATGGTCAATTCCAATCCTGAAACTGTATCAACCGATTATGATACTTCTGACCGCCTGTATTTTGAACCCCTGACACTTGAAGATATCCTGCATATCTATAATCGTGAAAAACCCGACGGTATGATTGTGCAGTTCGGGGGCCAGACGCCGCTGCGGCTTTCAAAGGCCCTTTCGGAAAACGGCGTCACTATTATCGGGACATCTCCTGACTCAATTGACCGTGCAGAGGACAGGGAGCGATTCGCGGAGGTGGTCAGAAAACTAAAACTGCTGCAGCCCGATAATGGAATAGCCTTCGCCAAAAAAGAGGCGATTGAAATTGCGAATACAATAGGGTATCCGGTGCTGGTGCGCCCCTCCTATGTTCTCGGCGGGCGTGCGATGTCAATTATTTATGATGATATAAGCCTCGAAGAGTATATCAAGACTGCGGTTCGTCTATCACCGGAGCATCCAATTCTGGTGGATAAATTCCTTGATGAGGCTGTTGAGATTGATGTTGATGCGGTATGTGACGGAACTGATGTCTTTATCGGCGCGATAATGGAGCACATCGAGGAGGCGGGAGTGCATTCAGGTGATTCCGCGTGTATAATTCCGCCAATTTCATTATCGGAGGATATAAAGAAGCAAATCACGCAGGCAACAACAGCACTGGCGCTTGAACTTAATGTCGTTGGTCTGATAAATATCCAGTTTGCGATTAAAGACAAAAAGCTTTTTGTAATTGAAGTAAATCCACGCGCATCACGGACAGTGCCATTTGTCTCGAAAACGACAGGAATTCCTCTTGCAAAAATTGCAGTCAATGTGATGTTGGGAAAGAAACTTGCTGAAATGAAACTGAAAGGCACTGCTGTTCCCGGGTACATCTGTGTTAAGGAAGCAGTACTCCCGTTCAATAAATTCCCGGGAGTTGATATAATCCTGACGCCTGAAATGCGTTCCACCGGCGAGGTCATGGGAATTGCCGAAAACTTCCATGAGGCATTTTATAAAGCTGAATTAGCTGCGGGAATGATGCTGCCCGGCGAGGGAACAATCTTTATCAGTATTAACGAGAAATCGAAACAGGAGCTGATTGAAGATATGAGGCTGCTGTACCAGCGGGGATTCCGGCTTGTCGCAACGCAGGGAACAGCACTGTATCTGGAAAATCACGGTATTCCCTGTGATACAATAAAAAAGGTCCATGAGGGACGGCCCAATATTGTGGATCTTGTAAAAAATGAAAAAGTTGGTTTGATAATAAATACACCTTCAGAGAAAATAACAAAATATGATGCCTTTACCATTCGCCAGGTGGCAGTTCGTTATAATATTCCAATTATGACAACACTTCCAGCCGCAAAAGCGGCGATTCGGGGTATCCTCGCAGTAAAAAAGAACACGGATATTTCTGTACGTTCACTACAGGAATATCATGCAGGAGTGATAATAAGTCATGAATGAAAAAATTATTTTGC
>JAKQCH010000350.1 GCA_029573825.1 Spirochaetota bacterium
TCTCCTCTGTTTCTGTTTACTTCACTCCTCATCACTCACCCTTCACCAAAATCCCTCCGTGCCTCTGCGCCTCTGTGGTTTCCTTTGCCGTTGCCTTTCTCCGCGGACTCCGCGTCTCCGCGTGAGACAAAGCCGTTTCCTTCACTATTCACCCTTCACAACTCACTTTTTATTTCTCACCAATATCAAAATCGTGAGGGAGGCGCCGAGTTGAAAAGCATTCGTATTTCGCATAACGTCTTTCGGGGATGGTTTCCGTATTCTCAAATTGGTCAGACGTCTGACCAATTTCACTTTTTATTATAAATGCTGATTATTTAAATACGGTTGTCCCGCGCTTCGCGGGTGAAGGAGGTTCTTCCGGGAACGAATCCTTTGAAGAATAAGACCTGTGTCCCCTCAAAGTCAAGCGAAAATACACCATCCGCGCACGGTCCTTCTTTTCTCCCGTCCGCGTTGAGATTTTTTCGGGCATGATAGTCAAAAAAATTCAATGTTTCGCCTTCGAGGAACGTAGTATACTATACGGGAGTATAGTATGTACATCTCTTCAACGCATGACGAAAAACAGCCCTACAAACCCGGCCTCGACCGGTTTTCCTTATACAAAAACATCTGGCAGCGTCACTGGCAGGGCTTTCGTGCCGTGTACCGGGAGCGTTTCGCACAACAATATGGTCCGATGACCGGTCCCACCATCTGGGAAGTCCGCAAGCTCATCTCCTGTGGAAGTTACCGCAACGGCTTCAGACGCCACACCTGCCCCGACTGTGGCACTGTCCTTATCGTCCCCTTTACCTGTAAATCGCGCCTGTGCCTCTCATGCTACCGAAAGAAAATCTTCGGCTGGTCGATCCACCTTTCGTACATAATGAACCCGGAGCTCTTGCATTTTCATGTGACATTCACTCTTCCCGGCGGCGTGCGACAGCGGCTTTTCGAACGCGGTTTCAAGCCGGAAATGATGATTAAGGAGGCAGCCAATGTCTACTGGAAGAACCTCCGAAAGAGTGCCGGTAACAACGGCAAGGAATGGTCCGCGGGTATCGTTGCCACTATCCACACCTGCGGCAATGGGCTCAACTACAATCCCCATGTGCATCTCATCGGCACTATGGACCTGGTGAACACGGAAACCGGGGAGGTGAATACTGTCCCGTTTGTGCAGTTTATGCGAATACGTTTCGCATGGATGGATGCAGTGTGTCGCCTTTTCCGCAAATTGGAGATGTTTAGCGAAGACGAGATAACCGCTATAAAGGAACGTTATGCGAACGGATTTCACGTTCACTTTAAACCGATTATAGGCACGGAAAGCGAAGTGCTCTTCCGAACAGCGGAATACCTTGCCGCAGGCTACTTCCACAATAGCCAGATTCTCGCTGTGGACCATGCGAAAAAAACGGTCACTTTCCGCTACAAAAGTTGGCTTGATGTACGCACGAAGGAGAAAAGCTACAAGACTGTCACCATGGACATCTACGAGTTCATGGCGAAGATGCTCTTTTTTCTTCCGAAGAAGCACCAGAAGATGATTCGCTACTATGGCATTTACGCTCATGGAGCTGGGGAAAAGCTGAAAAAGATACAGAACGCCACCTGGAAGGCGGCAGTTGAGCACTGTTTCAACATTGATCCTGAAAAATGTCCGGATTGTGGCGCTGAAATGCACCCTTCAGTGGTGTACGGGTACAATGCCGAGCAGGTGTGGTACCGGATGCGCAGGGAATACTGTCTATATAAGGGGTATTTCCGGCCTATGAAGCGGGGCCCGTGAACTCACGATTATCGGTATTATTTGAAATGAAAATACTATTGACTTTGTTGAAACTAATTCATAGTGTTTATGAAATGGTCGTTATTGGTTTTGCCCTGGGGCCTGAAAATGCCGCGATTTTGGGCGGCGCGAAATTTTAAGGCCCCTGTCAAGGGGCTTTTTTGCGGGGTGAGGGCGTTTTTCCCTTGAGGTTACTTCCGATATGTGATTTTATGTCAGGCGGAACCGCGCTCCGTGAGAGAGCTCTTTCCTGGATATTTAATACTATTATCATTATTACGACATAGGACGCGAGATTCGTTATCAGCCAGTTAACCGTGTCCAGTGAAAGGACCCGTGAAAGAATGGCAATAATGAATAACAATGAATCCCTTAAGA
>JAKQCH010000354.1 GCA_029573825.1 Spirochaetota bacterium
TTTTTTATCACCGTCACGGAGCTCAACCGCTTCGTTTTCTCCCGTTGACGCCCCTGACGGCACCGACGAAGAAACAGTAACCCCGTTTTCAAGGGCCATAAAAACCCTCACCGTAGGATTACCACGGGAATCAAGAATCTCAAGGGCCCACACTTTTTTTATTACGCGATTCATACAGCCTCCTTTGTTACTAAAAATTCAATACCTGTTCTTCGACGCGCGCACACGTCCCGCGCTGCATTTCTGACAATAACTGATTTGTGACCTGCATACATTTGAATCGCCTGATACGCCTCGTCTCCTCCAAGCAATTCTAGTGATTCAATAATAGTACGCATTGAATAGTAATCATCAGTTGTATGTAATAGTTCAAGAAGCTGAGGTACCGCCCTGGAGTCTCCGATTTTCCCGAGAATTGATGCCGCCCTGTCGCGGGTCAAAGGTTCAGGACTATGCAGAGCGGCAACAAGTTTCTGGAAATACGTTTGTTCCTTATAAAAATGATCAATGTCAAATTTACATTCAGGACATATTCCATAGTTGATGCTGAAGTTGCCCCAGCAATTGGGGCAGCAATATCGGGTCATTGCGGCCTCATAGTGATAATCTCTGCCATACTTTCATTCATTTTTTCCAGCCGTTCAATAAGCCCTTCAAGGTGCGTTATTTCAGCTGCAATCTGCTCTGAATAGTTTTCCCTCTGCTCAAAAGCGGCGCTGATTGCTTCCCTTGTTACGTGAATAATGTCATTGAACCGTTTATCAAGATCAATCATGAATCTCCTGAATGTTCCATCAAGGTTTTGCAGGGTAGACCACCGAAGGTTTTCCACATTACCCAGAACCAGGCTCTGTATCTGTCTTTCAAGCCGATTTCTTATACGGCGTTCCCTGAGGCCTTTCGGCATCAGCCGGTCTATGAGATCATCTGGAAGAGGAACAAGGGTGGACTTCCAGTGATGCAGTGACCAATAGGGCTTATGGGCAAAATCAATTCCTGCCGCGCCCTGATGGGCATGATACGGGATATTAAATATATTTGAAGCACTCAGGCGGACTGACTCAATAATTTCATCCGCACGTTTATGATGCTGGAGGATAATATCAGCCACACGTTTGTTAAAAAACATGGACATCTCCCCAAGCTCCCGTTCAAAAAAAACAGGGATCGCCTCGGAAAATGCCTCACGGACATCGTTTTCCCGCAGGGGCTCCTTTCTTTTAACAAACTCATGCAGAACTGTTTCGAGGTGAATTCGTGCTTTTTTTCTCAATACTTCAGCCTGTTCTTCAAGTAAAAGGAGAAGACGCTTCCGTTCCCCGGTGAGGATATCAGATGAAATAAGTTTTTTCCGCTCAGCCTCCTGGATTTTTTCGTCAAAGAGAGCCAGTTTTTCTCCAAGTTCTTCCACGGGTATTTTATACGTTTTTAATGCAAGCCTGACCTGCATGTCAATGTCATGAAGTATATCGGAAGTTTTCCCCGCTATCGCGGTATTTAGAACATCATGTTTTTCAGAGGTCATGAATTTTTCAAGGCAATGTGTAAGGCTGAGTATTCCACTCCGTTCCTTCAGCACTGGATCATTCAGCTTTGCAGCGTTAAGGGCATATCGTGAAGATAGTGGAAACAATTCAATATTCTCTGCGATACCCGTCTTGTCGCTTAACACTTTTGTGATAAAAGCAGCAACTTCATTAAGCTCGGATTCCGAAAGATAATCAACTTTGTTGATAATAAAAAATAATTTTTTTATTTTTTTTCTCACCTGGTTAAGAAAACTGATTTCAACTTCCGTAATGGGGGGGTCTGCTGATACAAGAAACAGCGCCGCGTCACACTGCGGGAGAAAGTTCAATGTTGCCTCGGTATTGTGGAGATGCGTGGACCCGATACCGGGTGTGTCAATCAGTACAACACCCTGCCGCAGCAGTCCTGAATCAAAATACAGCTCAACTCCCTCAACTCCAAGACGGTTTCCGGGATTTTCCTCCTCAGAAACATACCGTGACAGAAACATGCGAATTTCATCTGGAGAGTCCGAGGTGAAAACAACATCCTCTTTATCATTGTCAAAATGCACCCGTATATACCGCGTGTGGCTGAACCTGATATAGGTGGGTATTGACGTCAGTGGGATAACGGAAGTGGGTAAAACCTCTTCACCGAGGAGCGCGCTCAGAAGAGAACTTTTACCGCGCTTGAATTGGCCCAAGACAGCAATATGAATTCTGCCCTGATCAAGGCGCTCATGTAACTCAGAAAGATTTTCAGCGTGGCGGGAAAACACATGTCCGGATGATGTTGCCAACTCGGTCAATGAATTTATCAGACCGTGAAGCTTTCCAGGGGAATCACCATTCCTCTGATATTGTTCTGTAATGCTACTCTCTGTAACCATATAGCAACTCCTGAAGATAATGATGTCATGAAAAGACAATATATTCAGGAGTTATTAGCTTATACAGCGGTTTCGGTGAACCCCATCACCTTCGTGAAAAATATAATAATTTGGTACTCGCATATTATTCTACACAATTACCCGGGGGTGCGTCAACTAAAATTATTTTTTCATCAAACACAGTCCTTCTGTGGAATTACCTCTTATGCTCTTCCATCCATGATTGTGCCGTGTGTTTATAATATTTATATTCCGGAGAGGAAAGAGGGAGCTGCTTAATTATAAGCGTCCTCGCCCATCGGCGTTCCGTTGACTCGCAGATGTCCTTAATCGAACGGCCGGAGACCCCTTCCGTCAACTCTGCGAGTCCCGTGAGTTCCGTCTCTGAGAGGTGCGTGGCGTAGTTGGAAAATATCGCTCCCCGCTCCCGGTCATTGGGAAGGGGGAAGTGTATCGTCTGGTCGAACCGGCTGATGAGTGCATGGTCCAGATCGTGTTTTCTGTTGGTGGCACCGATGGTGATGGTGCGGGTCACGGAATCGATGCCGTCAAGCTTCCGCAGCAGCACCGACAATATCCGCCGCGTTGCCTCAAACATGCTCTGCTCACGGGAACCGGCCAGGGAATCTATTTCATCAAGAAATATTATCGCCCCCCCGAGGTCTTCCGTGGCATCAAATATCTGGGCAAGGTTCTGGGAGGACTGCCCGTACCATTTCGACATAATTGATTCTACCGGCACATATACAAGAGGCACGTTTACGTCCCCCGCAATAATCCGCGCAACGGTTGTTTTCCCCACACCGGGACTACCCTCGAAGAGCACCGCACGGGGACGGTTGGATTCAAAGGTCTTTCGTGTAAGGTGTGCAATGGAATCGTAGATATCAGGATTTTTAAGGGGGAGGATGATAGATTCCCGGATCTTCCGCTTCACCTCCTCGTATCCGGCGATATAGGACCAGTCGAGATCCGAATTTTCCGTGTACACCGATGCACCGATACGCCTGAGCCGTGATACGGGATCATCCGACGCCGATGAATATGCGGTGCGGAACACCTCAATCACAAGATTAATTTCTTCCTGGCTGAAGTTCCCCTTTTTCGATATTTCCGCCCTGAAGTTGGAGGTAAGCCCGAAAAATTCCACCTTCAGGTTGTCCAGAATATTCTCTGTTTTGAAGAGGCTGCGGTTTAGTGCCTGGAAGGCATAGTACCCTTCTCCGAAAGAATGGACCACACATTATCCAGATG
>JAKQCH010000358.1 GCA_029573825.1 Spirochaetota bacterium
GTATACACTTTCACGCCCCTGCGCTCCAGTTTCTTTTTAAATATCGCTGTGGTGGGCCTGTTTTCAAAGCGGGTTATCACCACGCCGCATATAGCAAGCCCCCGTTCCTTCAGGTCATCAATCAGCTTCAGGGCATCGGCATCATAGGTAATCCCGAAATCGGCACGAATTTTTTTTCGTTCGATATCACCGGCATAAATACAGAGAATTATCTCCGCTTTGTCCTTCAGTTTCTGCAGCAGCCGCATTTTCACATTCGGATCAAATCCTGGAAGCACTCTGGAGGCATGGTAGTCAAAAAGAATTTTTCCCCCGAATTCAAGGTACAGCCTGCTGCCGAACTGCTCTGAGCGCTCAATAATCGCCTGTGTCTGCTCCATGAGATACTTCTCATTATCAAAACCTGGTTTAATCATACAAAATCCTCACCTGTGCCGGTATATTTTTTATAAAAAATATTCTGCTTCATCTGCTGATATAACGCCGGGAAAGAATGTGCGCGGACACGCACATGGTAACCTTCATCACTGCTTATCACCATCGGCTTTTTGAATCAAGATAAATTTTTCATTGTTCCCTCCCGGCAATGAAAAAAGACGCTTCCCTGAGACATGGCCGGAAAATACTTTACAGAAGTGCATCGCGGCAGGAGTATATCTGCAGAAAATATTTTATTTCCATTACCGGTGCATTCCATGAATACAAGGGATATACAGAAAGTCGTTCATTGTGAATCTGAAGCAGCTGCTGAATACCTGATCAATACCAGACGGGATTTTCATCGATATCCCGAACCCGGCTGGTGCGAGTTCAGAAGCGCATCCAAAATTGCACGTGAATTATCCGCGCTGGGATATTCCCTTACCACCGGCACCGGCGCAGTGAAACCTTCGGAGTGCCATGGTCTCCCGGATGCGCCGGTGCTTGACAGCTGGTACGGCACTGCGATTTCGGAAGGAGCCGATCCCGTATTTGTGCAGTCCATGCGAGGCGGCTATACCGGAATAACAGCTGCCCTCACCACCGGCCCCGGACCGGTCACCGCAATCCGGTTTGACATGGACGCACTGGATATTCCCGAATCCTCCGAATCCGGCCACAGGCCCTTCGATGAAGGATTTGCCTCTGAACACAGCGGCGTCTCCCATGCCTGCGGCCATGACGGGCATATGGCAATCGGCCTCGGCACCGCCCGGGTGCTTGCCGCGCTGCAGCACCTGATACCGGGCACCGTGAAACTGATATTTCAGCCCGCGGAGGAGGGCGTGCGCGGCGCAGGGGCCATGGTTTCAGCGGGTGCCCTTGACGATGTGCAGAATCTTCTGGGAATGCATCTGTTTCCCGACCTTCCCCTGGGTCATACCGTATGCGGCACCAGTGATTTTTCCGCAACCACCAAATTCGATATCCGCTTTACCGGAACTGCGTCCCATGCCGGTGGAGCTCCGGAATCGGGACACAATGCCCTCATGGCGGCATCGACGGCAATCCTGAACATGTACGCGATTCCCCGCCACAGCGGCGGTACAACACGGATCAACGTGGGAACAATTCATGGCGGCGACAGCCGTAACACTATCTGCCCCGGAGTATATCTCACCGCGGAAACACGGGGCGATACCGATTCCCTGAACAACTACATGTTCACCAATGCGGAAAGAATAATTCATGCAGCCGCGGAAATGCACCGGTGCCGTGCCGACATTATTCCCTCCGGCAGCGCGCCCTCGGCACAGAGCAGCCCTTCACTTTCACTGATCCTTGAAGCGGTTGCCGGCACCATTGCCGGACTTCAGTCCGTTGGCGCGCATAAAAAGGGACTCAGCGAAGATTTCACCCTCATGATGCGCCATGTTCAGGATAAGGGAGGACATGCGGCCCATATCTCTTTCGGCGCCGGGATTCATGATGGTCCGCTGCGTAACCTTCACACGCCGGATTTTGATTTCGATGAAAGGGCGATGTCCCTCGCGGTAGAACTTCTTGTGCGGTGCGTACTGGAAACAAACACTGCATCGCCATTAATTGCCGGGAGGAGCTGACCGTGACAGATCCGGGCCTGTTGGAAAAATTAATCCTCCTGCGGAAAAAACTGCACACCATTCCGGAGCCTTCCTGGAAAGAATACCGCACTGCGGAGACCATACAATCATTCATCGCAGAACACGCCGTCGGCTGTGACATACAGGAACTTCCAGGTACGGGATTCATGGTGACATGCAAAGGGCTGCAGGATGGCGCGGTGACCGTAATCCGCTGTGAACTTGACGGCGTACCCGTTACTGAATCGCCGCACAATCCGGTACGGTCAGAAAATGCCGGAATGTCCCATGCCTGCGGCCATGACGGCCACATGGCGGTTTCCGCGGGACTTGCGGTCATTTCAGGTAAACACAGACCGGAGAAGGGAACCGTAGCGCTCCTTTTTCAGCCGGCAGAAGAGACCGGTGAGGGTGCCGCAGCTGTTATGGCGCACCCTTCATTCAGAGCGCTCAAACCGGATTATATTTTCGGATTTCACAATATTCCCGGCGCCCCTGCAGGCACCGTCATTGTGCGGGACAATATCTTCGCCTTTGCTTCAAGAGGAATCCACATCACCCTCACTGGCTCCCCGGCGCACGCCGCCGACCCCGATGCCGGAAAAAACCCCACCGCAGCTGCTCTTGAAATCACCGCCGCACTTCCCCTCTCCGCAACGTTTCCCTGCCGTGCGACGGTAACCTATGTCCGCATCGGTTCTCCTGACATGGGGAGGGCCCCCTTTGATGCGGATATCGCAATTACCCTGCGCGCGCCCCACGGCTCCGATCTTGACCGCTATGGGGAATCCGTGACAACCATGGTCAGCGACACCGCGGCGGCGGCAGGCCTGAAGGTATCCATCTCGTGGAGCGATATCTTCCCCGAAACAATAAACAGTCAACGCTGCACTGAAATTGTTCATCAGGCTGCCGTCCTTTCGGAGCTCTCAATTGAAACGCCCGTCGAGCCTTTTTTGTGGTCAGAAGATTTCGGGTACTATACCCAAAAATACCGGGGAGCGCTGTTGGGAATCGGCGCGGGAAACATCCCACCCCTTCACAATGAGGATTACACATTTCCCGATGCGGTCATTGCCCCCGCCCTGAAACTGTATCTTGGAATTATCCGGTTTATCCACAACGGATGACCCTGATATGTTGTTCCGCAAAATACACTGCATTTAAAAAATATTTTTTTAAAATAGTATTTACACACCCCCGTAAATAGTATATTGTATTATCACTCGCAGAAAACGTATGTATCGTTGCGAACTGTTTGTTATTTTTTTATATACTGATATCCAAACAATTATGGAGGCTCACAATGAAAAGAACCATGTCATTAATATCAACAGTACTCTGCTGTGCGGTCATCGCCATATCATGTAAAACGGCACCTCCCGTATCAGATTCCACGTTAAGCATACCCTCTCTGACGGAAAGCACCTATAAAGCAATAAATACACAGCAGAAACCCGCCGCATTATACCTTTATCACAGCCAGCTTGGAGCCCTTCACACAAAAACCGGCGACATGACCATGCAGGTAATAATGGATACCCTGGGCAGCAAATTCACGTATTACAAGGTAGACCT
>JAKQCH010000359.1 GCA_029573825.1 Spirochaetota bacterium
AGGCCAGGGGGCGAAGCCGGGTATCGGCGGGCATCTTCCGGGAGAGAAAGTATCAAAGGCCATCTCGGAAACACGAATGATTCCGGAGGGGAGCGATGCTCTTTCACCGGCGCCTCATCATGATATCTATTCAATTGAGGATCTGCGTCAGCTTATCTACGCTATAAAAGAAGCCACTGAATACCGGGTACCGGTATCAGTAAAAATAGCGGCAGTCCATAACGTCGCACCCATTGTGAGCGGTATTGCCCGCGCTGGTGCGGATATTATCGCAATAGATGGATTCAGGGGCGGCACCGGTGCGTCGCCTCTTCAGATAAGGCAGAATACCGGGATTCCTGTCGAACTCGCAATTGCCGCTGCGGACCAGCGCCTGCGGGAGGAAAAAATCAGGGACAGGGTAAGCCTGGTGGCATCAGGGGGTATACAGACCTCGGCGGATGTGCTGAAGGCTGTTTGTCTTGGTGCCGATGCGGTGTATGTGGCAACACCGGTACTCATTGCTCTGGGTTGCGGTGTGTGTCAGCGCTGTTTCAGCGGAAAGTGCGCGTATGGGATTACAACCAACAAACCCGGACTTGCTGAAAGAATCGACGTTGATGAAGCAGCGGATGCCCTTACAAATCTTCTCCATGCATGGGCAGAGGAAATGCAGGAACTGATGGGATCAATGGGAATCAGCACCATTGAGGCATTGCGCGGAAATCGTGACAGGCTCAGGGGATTGAACCTTAACAGCGAAGAATTACAGATCCTCGGGGTGAAACATGCGGGTGCGTAGCGGAGGAATTGAGATGGTGGCTATTGACGCGAAGAACATATACTACAGAATGCTGAATCGGCAGATACGGGAATTTATTGCGATCGGGAAAAGTGAAATCGAAATTCAAAATGTTCTTGGACAGCGGTATATATGTGCAGGAATTCATAACAGGGGTTATGTAAAGCTTTATGGAACACCGGGGCAGGATCTCGGCGCTTTCATGAACGGACCGGTTGTTGAAGTGTTCGGTAATGCCCAGGATGGAGTGGGAAATACCATGAATGCGGGAAAGATAATTGTTCATGGTAAAGCCGGGGAGATCCCGGGGCATTCAATGCGGGGGGGAAAAGTTTTTATACGGGACGATGTTGAGTACCGCGCTGCAATTCACATGAAGGAGTATAAGGACCAGATACCGGTACTGGTTATCGGAGGAACCGCGAAGGACTATTGCGGGGAATATATGGCAGGAGGCAGGGTGGTAGTACTAAATTGCCAGAACAGGGAGGGATCACCGGTAGGGAGCAGCCTTGGTACAGGAATACACGGGGGGGCGATATATGTCCGTGGTGTTATAAACAGTCACCAGCTCGGGACAGGTGCGGTTGCAATTGAAATAGACGACCAGGACAAAACATTTCTCAGAAAAATACTCTCAGAGTATTCAATGGACCTTGGTGTCGATATATCCGGAATCTCTCTGGATGAGTTTAAAAAAATAGCAAAAAAAGGAAACCGGCCTTTTGCAAACCTCTACACCCCTGCGATGAATATCAGCAAACAAAAGCCGAAACACATGAATTTAACCCCTCCCTGCTCCTGCATCTGCCCAACCGGTATTCCCACGCCGGTATTCATCAATCTGATAAAAGCCGGCAAGGTGAAGGAGGCACAGCTTCTGATGGATGAGTTCACGCCGTTCAGAATGTCAGTCTGCGGCACCGTGTGTCCGGCTCTATGCATGGAGTCCTGCAGCCGGAACAGTGTAGATACACCCGTTAATATTCCCGCCATTGCCCGTGAATTTTATCCTGATTTCGATCCGGTACAGCCGAAGGAAAAGATGCGAGAAAAAATATCTGTCATCGGAGCAGGGCCGGCGGGGCTGTCTGCTGCCTGGCAGCTTTCAAGGAGGGGATATTCCGTTGATGTGTATGATGCTGTAGGTGATTTGGGGGGCAAGCTTCGCAGGGCTGTTCCGAGGGAACGGCTTTCTGATGAAGCGTTGCAGCGGGATATCACGAGAATAAAAACATTGCCGATAAATTTTATAATGAACAGAAAAATAGATAAAAATTCTTTTCGTACTATATACAGGAAAAGCGATGCGGTGATAATTGCGACAGGAGCGTATCGGACTAACACAACACAGTTCCCTGGAAGTGAAACAGTGTTATCGGGACTTCAGTTCCTTGTTGATATAAATGAAGGCAATCAAAAAGACCTGAAAAGAAAGGAGATTGTCATCGTAGGTGCAGGGAATGTCGGTATGGATATTGCCTGCGAATCGTGGCGACTTGGTGCAGCCCGCGTAACGGCTGTTGATATTCGGAAGCCATCGGCCCAGGGAAAGGAACTGGACATGGCAGAAAGGCTTGGAACAGAGATTAAATGGCCGAAGAAGATTGAGCGGATTGAAAACAAAATAGTATATTTTCATGACGGCACTTCGTTACAGGGTGACGTGGTGTTGTTCAGTATCGGTGAATCTCCGGACACAAAATTTCTGCCTGATTCAGTGTTGAGAGACGAACGGGGGTATATTGTGACCTCCGGAAAATCATTCAGAAGCAGTGACGGGAAAATATTTGCTTCAGGTGATACTGTCAAAGCCGGCCTTGTTACAGATGCAGTAGGAAATGGAAGAATTGCGGCGATGGAGATTCATGCACTCTTACGCGGTCAATCATTCGAATATCCGGAGAAAAACCCAGTTCCGAAAAAGAGGATGAATGTAAGTTATTTCGGCAAAGAAGACCGGGAGATTGACCGGTGCATGAGCTGCGGGACATGTATATTTTGTGATAAGTGCATTGAAGCATGCCCTCAGGGGGCACTTTCAAGAAATGGTGAGTTGTTTGCTGTCGATCCGGTAATTTGCACAGGTTGTTATACGTGCGTCAACGTGTGTCCCAGGAGTGTGCTACAGAAGGAGGACTTTACAGAGTTTCGGGTTGATAACATTGAGAATGAAGGGTAGGACCATCATATCGATTCTGTATCTTGATGATAAGTTTTCCGGAAAACAGGTGCTTTATTCCCTTTCATTTACCGCATTGAATGTCGCTTATATGTTGTGACCGCATCAATGATAGTATCGGTATCGGCGATAACAGGATCAATTCCTAAACGCATTAGTTTCTTCCGAAGATACTCTGTCTGGTCGGAATGAAAAGCATCATCTTTGTCGGTGAGAAAGAGTACCGTTGAAATTCCATGATTGCGGAGAAGTTTATACAGAAGATCAAAGCGTTCATCGGCTGGACGTATTGAAGGGCAGAGCGGCTTGAATGAAAAGGAGTTAAGAATTTCATAATAAAGATAACCGGATGCCACGTTAAAGGACAAATCGAATTGCCTCCGTCCGCCGCATATATCATCCTCGACAATGATAAATCCAGAATCTTCAATGATATCAAGAAGTGAGAAATCCTTAATAGACCATGCGTTCAGAAGGACTGGAATGTGATCATTTGTGTAAAGGGATGATTCACTGTTCATTGCGTCAAGGATACGCTGCAAAGAATCAATAACCAATTCCGCTGGGAAACACATTGCTGCTTCAAAAATGATAAAAATATCTGAATTTGAAAGAAGGTCAGGTTTTTCACGGCGCAGGCTGCTTATTCCCCGTATAAGTTTCCGAACGGTATCAATTGGCGCGGCAGCATTCTGCAGCGTTTCATTCTGCAACAAATCAATATTCCCGAGATTGTTTTCCTGCAGAAGTGCTCCCAGAATTTCGTGAATTTCGATTGATGCGTCTTCACCATATCCGTTAAAAGTGTTGCAGCAATACAACGGGATATTCCGTGTGAGAGGTAATGCAGGGAAGTCAGGACAGGAATTATGGGATATGATAAGGTCGAATGGTAAAGTAACCGGCTCCATCCCCGGTGCTGATGGCGTATTTAGCTGATGAATCTGGTTTGCCATGGTGGATGGAATTTTTAATGGAGTTGTATTATATGCTGCGAGGATTTCAAAAGGCAAAAAGTCACAACTTAAGGCAAGAACCTTTTTGCCGGTATTATTTTTATATGATGATATAACG
>JAKQCH010000371.1 GCA_029573825.1 Spirochaetota bacterium
CTGGTCTCCGGTGCTGAAGGTGCTGAACAGCACATACGACGATGTCCTGATCTACTCCGATCAGATCGGGCAGAATATCAATATCAACATTATCCCGTCAACCGGCGTTATCCCGAGGCGGAACAATGCCGCAGAGCAGTATGAACTCTCGGAGCGGTATCTTAAAGAATATAATGATCTCGAGCGCTACCGGTTTTCCCTTGAGCGGGTGTATCATTTTTTCGGACGCCGGAGCGACGAGAAGTCTGTTGTGTTCACATCCAAGGCCCTTGTTGACGCCGCCCGTGATTATGTCAGGGGAAAGGACCTTAACGGCGCGAAACGGATGGGTACATACCTGAAAAAAATGTCCCGCGAGGAAAAGGATTATGCGGGAATATCCGCACACTATGTACAGCAGGTCATCGCGGGAGGCCAGGGCGACGGCATATTGCGGGAAGGGATAACAGCCCTGTCCCGTAGTTCCAAGAAGCAGGGGTATGTTCCGTATCTTATGGAAGATCTCGGTGATGAGTTTATGAGGACCGGACGCATGAACAACGCCCTTCAGGTGTTCCGCGATATCAAACAGAAGTATCCCAAATACGGACGTTCAGGTGAAATTAACCTGAAGATCGGTGTCGCTTCCTTCCGGACACCGCGGAACAGAATTCCCGATGAATACCTTGCTGTTTTTAAGAAAGGCAACATCTACCAGAAAATTGACGCGATGCAGAATATTCTGGATGTGTTTAACGCGGAAAAAAATGCGCCGCAGAAAATCGCTGTCTGTAAAGCGGCGCTCACGCAGTATGACGATAAATCTGAACGGGTGCTGAACGGTCTCATGATGTATATCATCGGGGATTCGTATTTTTCCATGGGAGACTATGTCCGTGCAAAGGACTATCTGAAAAAATCCCTCGACAGGGTGTCCCGTGCGGACCTGCCTTTTTACCGGGCCAATAAAATTTTAGGGGACATCGCCGAGCGGGAGGGACGGCTCAATGATATGAGTGAGTTCTATTTTAAAAGCGCCGCCAACTACCGCCTCCGCTGGAACCAGCCCGACTTTTCCGATGTCGCGACGAAGCTCATTAGTTATTACGAGGACAACGGTGACGCCCTGATGTCCGGCGGCAAATACCGGGATGCGTCAAAGATATTCAAGCGTTCAGTTGCCCTTGTATCGTATATACATATTCTCCGGCAGTTTGGGGATATTTATGAAAAATACAGTTCCCGCGCCCACATCAGGTATATCGACGCGTCGATACTGAGCGGCAACCGTGAGAGAATGATTGAGACACTGGACAAGGAATACAGCCGCGGCCTCAACGCCGCCCGCATGAATTTCGACAAGGCCTATCTCTACGGGTATGCGTATCTGTTCACAAAGAAGGCCCTCACCTTCGACCGGAGCGCGTCGGGTAACAGGGAGGATATTTCCGGCGGTGACCTGCGGGAACTTCTGGGGCACCTGCGTCTGGCTGTAGAGCAGGTGGACTGGTGCCTTTTCATGGACGACACCTATATCGACCCGTATCTGTTGAAAGGTTGGATATCACAGTATGTTGATCTGCGCAGGCGTGACCTTCGCGGCAGGAAGGAGGGGATATTCAAAAAATATTTTCCCCGGTATCTATGGGAAGCGAATGTGCCGTTTTACGAGAGGGCGCTTTCCGCGAATGACGAAACAGTTAATCCTGAAATTGAAGGCAATATCCACCTGAACCTTGGTAATACGTATTTCCTTCTGACAAACTATCCCGTCGCGCTGCGGCATTATGAAAGCGTGCTGCGGTATAAGCGGAGTTTTTCCTCCACCATAGAAGAGGCGCTCTTCCATTTTCATCTCGGGTTCTGCTACTGGCAGGATGATCAGCTTGACAGGGCGCGGGCGGAAATGCAGAAGACCCTGGTGCTGTACCAGTCTCTTGCACAGCTGAACGGTCTGGCGAATTATAAAAATCAGATATACACTATTTATCGTTATTTTGCCCTTTTCAGCAGAATGGAGAATGACTGGAGCAGTGCCATTATCTGGTTTGAACGCATTCTTGAGTTCGCAACGGCAAATAATATTGACATTGACCGGGCCCGGTACATGCAGGAGATCGCATTCTGTTTTAAGAAGCTGGGTGATACGGACAGGGCCATTGTGTATCTTGACAATGCGGATTCAATTCTTGCCGGCATGGACCATGACGAGCAGACCTACAAGCTTCGGTGGCGGTTTTTCGGTTTCGGCCCCCTGCAGTTCTGGAACCTCGGACCTGACGTGGCGGTTATCGGGGATAACAGGATTTTAACCGAGCTGAGCGTCCGGGATAAGAAGCTGCTGAATCTATCCCTCCGTGAAGAGATTGCCTTTGAAAAAGGCGATTACCGGAACGCCATGGATTATCAGAAGAAGAAGCTCGCTATCTGGGAAGAGAGCAGCACCAGCGTCAGCCAGGCGGGTGCGATAAGCACGCTGAATAATATTGGATATTCAGCATATCGTCTCAAAGACTACGGACGTGCCCTGGAGTATTTCCGGAAGGCATGGGACTACGCAGCGGATCCTGACGTGAATGATCTTTCCGGAATTTTCTCATCAATAATGAACCTCACGAATCTCTCTGTTGTTCTTGTTGAACGAAGCAGTCCGCTCCTCGCGGACCCCGCGGTAGAGGTGCAAAATCTCATCGGGAGAATCGGTGAATATAAAAAAAGCTACAAAAAAAACAGGTATGACACGGAACTGAAAAACCTGCAGAACGAAGCGAAAGCAAAAAAAAGGGAAGTCGCCGCTGAAGAGATCAGTACCCTTAAAATGAATATTGAGGAATCGGCAAAAGCTATTTATTACAATACAGACATCGCTGTGGGATTACTGAAGTGGTGTTATGCGGAATACCTGACACGGAACGGTAATTTCAGCACGAAATATTCCGGTGAACCCTATGCTGCGTATGCCGATAATAAAAAGGTCTTTGACCTGTATGCTGATGCCGGCAGGGGATTCAGAAGCGCGCAGATATTTGCTGAAACGCAGCAGTCAAAGCGTATGTTCATTAAACTGCTGCTGAACATCGCTTCATGTGAGAAGCGGACAGGAAAGCTGCAGTCAGCGTACGAGGTCCTTACCAGCGCGGAGAGCCTTGCGAAAAAATACCGGTATGAAGATGTAATGTGGCTGGTCAATTTTAAGATGGGAGAATTTCTCTCGGAGTACGGCGCAGCGGTTGAGGGGCGCAGCGCACAGTCACTCTCGGAGGCATACTACAGGAAGGCCTTTGATGCGGTGGAGTTCTGTCCGGGGATTCTCAGCGGTCAGTACCACCAGGTACTGAACCTCTACGATAGTTATATCGCGCAGCTCCTTTCGCGGGACAGGGGGAAGGACGCGCTGCTGTATTCTGAAAAGCGATATGCGGTTTCGAGGATCATGACCGCGGCCCATTCTCATATCGAGTTTCACCGGGCTGAAGATCGGCAGCAGTATGACGCCTTTACCTCCCGGATCAGCACGCTGCGGCAGGCACGTGAGTCCCTGTCCGCATTTCTTGAATCCGGTGAATCCGATGATTCTCCGAAGGCGCAGGATCTGCAGAGAAAAGTTGAGGACGCCGTCAGGGCGTATGGAGCCATGAAAACCGATCTGGAACGGAGCGGTTCCCTGTTCGCATCGTATGTGGTGATCCCCGGAGTAAGGGCGGAAGGGCCATCAGGTTCTGAAGTGCTGCAGTTTCTCCGGTATCGTGAGGGACTCTGGGTATGGAATATCAAAGGAAGCGTGCAGTTTTCAAAGATCGCGGACCTGCAGAATGGAACAGATGCCGCATCAGTGGTGTGCGGATATCTGAAAAAGGAACCCGTCGCACAAGGGAGGAAACGGTTTATTGTTCTGAACAGTTTTTTTACTGAAAATGTATTGCGCTCCCCTGAGCTGAAGGGTGTTCCTTCATTCACCTGTGTCCCTTCAGTGGAAAGAGTACGGTATTATCTTTCGGGAGTCCAGACGCCGCTGCGGTCAGCGTATGTTACGGGACCGGACATCATGGATCGCCTTCGTTCACGGGAAGTGCTGAGGGGTGTTGCCATTGCTGCGGCAGGGAAGAAGGATGCGGCGCTTTCAGAATATTCGCTTATTGTAGATAACGATGGTTCAAAGGCAATGGTGACCAATTACATGCTGTACCGCACCCATGCCACACCGCAGTTTTTTGTAAAACGGGCCGATCCCTTTGATGCGGAGTATATTAACACGGTAATGGAGTCGTCACTTTATTCCGGTATTAAGAGTGTGATTTTTTATACCGGGCTGGATGACAGCGGCATTGCAGACATCGTGGACAGAGCGGTGAAGGGCCCGATAGGCGGGATAGCGCCGGATACAGCGTTTGCCGGGAAAGCCTTTGGCGCAGGATACAGTAAATAGAGCAGCCCTGGATATAATCTGAATGATACAGCAGGAAGCATCTAAGTCGGGTAAAATTGTCATCATTGATGATGATGACATGATAAATGAGGTACTCACCTATATACTTGAAGAAGTGTACGAAGTGAGGAGCTATCTCAATGCGGAAGATGCGATTCAGGGTGAAGAACTCGGGAAATTCGATGTCGTTATTACCGATGTTAACCTCCCGGGGATGAATGGTATTGAGTTTCTGGAACGGGTACAGGTGCAGGATGAAAATATCCCGGTAATTGTCATTACCGGGTTTAATGATATTGATGTCGCAATTTCCGCCCTGAAAAAAGGAGCCTTCGATTTTATTCTGAAGCCCTTTAAAAATGACCAGATCCTGCTCTCTGTGAAAAAAGCCATGGAACGGCGGAGACTGCTTCTTGAAAATATCACACTCCTGCGCGAGCTGCGGGAAAAAAATTCCGAACTTGAAACATTGAACAGAAGGATTCAGGCACGGAATTTTGAAATTGAAAATGAGCTGGAAATTGCAAGTAATCTGCAGCAGTGCCTGTTCCCGCTGGTGGTGCCTGAGATTCCCGGAATCCGGACCACGCTGAGGTATAAATCGGTTGAGAAAATCACGGGAGATATTTTTGAATTTATTGTACATGACGACTCGAGATTTTCCGTTATTTTTGCCGATGTTTCCGGTCACGGAGTCCCCGCTGCACTGTATTCAGCAATGGTGAAAACTGCCATTGGTCTTTTTGTCGCTGATAATATCGGGATTTCAGAGTCAATGGCAGAGATGAATTCATTTCTTATTAACTCGCAGAAGAAGCTGAGTTATAATTATGTGACCATGTTCCATGGTTTTTTTGATCTCGGTAATGGCGTTATGACATACTGCAATGCCGGAATTCCCGCGCCTGCTGTTATGCGTCAAGGCGGCAATGTCGAATTTCTTGAGCCCAACGGCCCCTTTGTGGGAATATTTGAAAATTCCGAGTATGAGGAAAAACGCACATCATTTCAGGAAGGAGATACACTGATTTTATACACTGACGGAGCTTTTGAATGCGCTGATGCGGGAGATAAAATACTCGGTCACTCCATGTTTATGAAAAACCTCAGGGAATTGAGCGGCAAACCCATGGAGCATATCGTTGCGGAATTGTTTCTGGAAGTTGAACGGTACTGCGGAAGCGAACGGTATATTGATGACGTCACCATACTCGGCTTGCATTATGGAGAATAAAACAGGTCTATGAAATTGTATACTGATAAAAAGTTCTTGAAATTTTTGCAGCAATTCTGATTTGTAAATTCAACGGGCTTGTTTTTCAGCGCATGTCGTGACTGTACTGCCGAATACGGTATTCTTTTTTTGGAATGAAGCCTGGAAAAATTTGTGCGGGAACAAAACAATTGAAGAAAATGATTAATGTTACAATCGAAGAACCACGGAACAATATTATTATCATGCATATAGATGGGGAGTTCTACATCGAAAATATCCAGAAAGTGGAAGGGATATGGAGTGAGCAGATCAGCAAACAGCCGGATGTTATTGCTCTCGACTGCGGGAAACTTGAATATATTGATTCATCGGCGATCGGGACACTTGTGAAGTTTCTCAACAGTGCCATGAACAAACAGATTAAACTTGTATTCTATGATCTGAGTCCGTCAATCGGGCAGATTTTCAGAACGGCAAGATTGAACAACTTTTTTACCATCACAACAGGGGCTCAGTTTCAAAAGGAATATATCTCCTGATAATTAATTGCTGTGGTGTGATGATGGATATACACCATGTATATGGCGCTTATCCATCTGTGCAGGAATTTCCTTTATCTCCATCACCGTGTCCCTTTTCCCCCGGCACCGGACATTTTTTTTATAACGTTATCACCATGCATTACAGAAGCCGAAGCCGTTTCAGGGAGAACTATGGGCATCATTGCTGACAGACAGTATGAGAAGGAATTTCAGATACGGCACAGAATGCCGCGTCCGATTTCGCGGTCCTATGAGTCGGTGATGTTTTCCACCGTCCGGGATGACATGGAGAACAGGATTGTCTGGTGCGCGAATGTCGCCATCCGGTTTTTCAGCGCCCTGCGCCAGGGCTGTTATCTTGCGATGAACCCGGGAATTCCCGTGAATCCCCCTTCCTTCACTGATTTTAAAATGGACTGTGAGGATTTCTGTTTTCCTGAAGGGCTGGATGTCGCAACGGCAGCCTCTCTCGCACAGCTTGCCGGGGTGTACAGCGACACACCCTTCGGCATCGACAAGCTGGCCCTCAGACGGGCCCTCAGCAGATTAATTTTTTTAAACCGGTATCATCTGCTTATCGTGGAAAAAGAGGGATTCAGGGTTGTCAGGGGGCCGAGGATCGAATACATCGTGTGGAACACCTCCCATGAAGATGTGCTCAGAGAGGTCCCTGCGGGAACGGTCCTGTATGTCGATTCGGAAACAGGGCGGTATCTCTCGCTTAATCCGTTAATGATCTGGCACCGGGACGTGAAGCAGTCCTTCGGCAGCCTGTATGTTCTCAGACGTGTGGCGGGTTCCCGCGGTTATTATGTCGAGGATGGTATTCCGGGTTCACGGGGACAGGTCAGGGAAATATCAGGCACCCCGGCTCACGGGACGCTTTCCCTGACGGATGACGTGCGCCACCGGCTTTTCGATTCTCCCGGCAGGTTCCAGGACGGGAGCGACCTTGAAGACAGGTACAGTGTGCTCGGTGTTGTGTGGCGCGGCGGAACGTCGGACATTTATATCGCGCGGCGTTCTGACACACGGGAGCTGGTGGCATTGAAAACCTTCGAGAATGAAGTTGCCGGTTTTGATGATAACTACTGGCGATTTCTTGACGAGGAACGGAATACACGGGTCCTGCGGCATGAACAGATTATAAAGCCGGAGAAAATACTTCTTAATGAGCACGGCCTGATGTTTGAACAGGAACTGGTTCAGCGCGGTTCCCTTCATGACCTCATAGAGTATAACGGGGTCCTCGCGGCGCAAACGGGGGTTGATATCACCCTGCAGATACTCGAGGTGCTCAATGACGTCCACAAATCCGGCCTTGCTCATAACGACATTAAGCCGGATAATATCCTTTTCGATAACAAGGGCCGCGTACGGCTCATCGATTTCGGTATTGCCTTCAAGTTTGACGAGCAGAAACACCAGCTGCGCCCCGGCACCCTCGTGGGGAGCGAAGGATATATGGCCCCTGAGTTCCGGGATGGCGTGTTTCCTTCGGTACAGAGCGACCTGTATTCGGTGGGCGTTGTCCTTGCGGAAATGTTGTCGGGGGAAACAATTCCTTCAGCGGAAGCGCTCCATGACGTCAAGTCAATTCCCCGTAAGCTCTACGGCTTTCTGGAGCGCTGCATGGAGCCCTCTCCGGAGAAGCGATATGCCTCAGTCATGGAAGCCCATGAAGATCTCCGCACTATCCGGCTCACTCCGGAAATCGCTATCACCCTGGACGTGGAAGGAACCCTGATTACCAATTACAACGACAGGAGTCCCCGTCCCGGGCTCTATGAATTTCTTAGTTTCATAATGAGCAGGTTTGACCGCATTTTCGTATACACAATGCTGGATGAAGAAAGCACCGCTGAAGTATTTCAGGACCTTGCGGGAAAAAAGGTCATTCCCGCGCTTTTCCCCGATATGTACGAATATATCCGCTGGGTAAGAGGGGAGGATGGCTCCATAAAGGACCTCAGGCGCTGTAAAATTCCCCTCGAATACAATGCAATAATTGACGACATGAAGGTGATGATACCGGAGGACCAGGCGCACCGGTGGATTGCGGTTCCCGATTATAATTATGCGCGAAGTCTTGACGGGGGGCTTTTGATCGCGAAAGGGGAATTGCTGAAGAAGTTTAAACTGGATTAACGGAAACGATCTCATTTTTTTGTAATTTCAGTTGAATTTTTATGACATATCGCTTAGTCATGTTATAAATATATTATGGGGAGGTTTTTTCATGATATATAATGGAATTGAGACGGGTATTATCCTGTAATGGTGTATCTGTTGGTGACAGCAATAATGTGAGAAGGAGAGGTATGGACAGTCCACGGGAACCCCTTAATAAAGATCAGTCTGAAAATGCACAGCTCGATCTGGCATTTATCAAACCGGATTCAGTGTATTCCTATGATTTTTTTGACGAATACGGGAATGTGATACTTGAAGCCCATGTTCCATTTTCTGATTCTCTCCTTAAACACCTGAAAAAAGACAATATCAAATATCTGTATTATGATCCGCGCCAGAAAAAAGAGAGTGAAAAATCAGGCACCGCGCTGATAGATGAAAAGCTGCAGCAGGAAACATATCAGAATGCCAGGGATCTCCTCGATTATGTACGGGATATTTATAACTATTCCCCTGAACAGGGGCTTTCAAGGGCAAAAATCGAAAAATCCCGTGAACTTGTAAATAAAATCCTCGTGGAAATTGAAAAAAACGAGGATGGCGTCTTTAACCCGCTGGTGAAACTTCGTGACCTCGACGAGTACGACTATAACCATTCCACGAATGTTTCAATCCTTGGGGCGCTCCTTGCGACAAAACTGGAATTCAGCAGGGATATCCGTTCTGCAATGGGTTTAGGGGGTCTTTTCCATGACCTTGGGAAAACATCAATTGCAAAGGAAATTCTATCAAAAGTTGAAAACCTCAGCGAAGAGGAGTTTGATATTATTAAGGAACATCCCCACGTGGGCTATAAGCTTGTGGAGAACAATCCCCACATGCATGAACTCGAGAAGCAGATTGTTCTGCTTCACCATGAGCGTGCTGACGGGAACGGGTACCCCTATGGTCTTGATTCCGATCATTATGCCAACAGGGTACCCAAGGAAGTACGGCTGATGTCACTCTGCGACGTATATGCAGCGCTCGTATCGAAACGTCCTTATGGAGAACCTTTTTCGAGCAAAGACGGCCTTCGCCTCATGCTGAATATGGTGTATGCCCCGTTTAAAAAAGTTTATCACTTCCTTCCGGTGGATTTCAGGGACTTTATACGGGCTCTCGGGTTCAAGCTTGACAGTGGAAGTTTTTTTATCGGTCCCGGTGACCTTGTTCGCCTTGATTCCGGAGAGGTGGCTATAATTGAAGAGATGAACAAGCTGTATCCGTTAAATCCGAAGATCCGCATTCTCACGAACAAGGATAAACAGCCGCTGAAAAGACAGGTTCAGATCGATATGCTTAAAAATTACACAAGCTATATCGCCAATGTCTTTGAAAAAAAACAGAAAGAAACGTAATTCCGGTATATGAAATAAACTCCACATGCCGGCCTGCATAACAGATTATTCTCTGCAGGAGCGGATATGTGGCTCAGTGAATTAATTACCGTAACCAGGGGCACATGGATAAGGAGAAACTGAATGACATCAGCAGTCAAATCCAGGTTAATCGTGGACGCTTTGAGTATTATAATAAAACCCGCCGGGATTATTTATATTCCACCATCGAAGGTGACGATGTTCTGGACCTCCTTGAGGTTCTTCCCTTTCTCCTGATTTCAAATTTTCCAGAATTGCCGGGATATGTGGAGTACGAAACGCCTGTCACCGGGATGTACATGTATCAGCCTTCAGCGCGGGGCATAACATTTTTGCGGTCCCGTTTTCCTTCCGTCAGTACTACGGTCAAACCGGTAGAGAAACCTTTTATCCAGATGTTCGCTCTCATGGGAAGCGGCGGAACAATTGCCTTTAACCGTGATTCTGATTTTGATTTCTGGGTCTGTGTCGATATCGGAGACTACGATCAAAAAACAATAGATCTGTTCAAGAAGAAATGTCACGCGATTGAGACCTGGGCGGGGGAGAAATTCGGGAAAGAGGTGCATTTCTTTCTCAATGATATTGCCCGGGTGCGGCGGAACATATTTGATGATGACAGCGAGGAAACCCTCGCTGGCTCGTCACTGGGGGAGCTCTTAAAAGAGGAGTTTTTCCGAAGTTCAATAGTGATGAACGGGAAAATTCCATTCTGGTGGGCAGTCCCTGCAGACGCCAATGATCATGTGTATAACGAGTGGCTTCTTGCTGCGCAGGAAACCGGAATCGCCGCTGAATTTGTTGATCTCGGGAACCTGTATACCGTTGTAAGGGAGGATTTTCTCGGCGCGGCACTATTCCAGATTCTCAAATCACTGGGCAATCCCTTCAAGTCAATAATCAAGCTGGGACTCCTGGAGCGGTATCTCAACAGCAGTACCGGAAATCCTTTCATCAGCAACCTGATAAAACGCAATGTCCATGAAGGGAAGCTGGATATTGATTCGATAGACTCTTACGTTATCATGTTTAACAATGTGTATGATTTTTATAATTCCATTGTGAATGATTCCTCCGCGACCGAACTTCTGAAATCGTGCTTTTATCTCAAGGTGGACCCGAAGCTTTCAGCGTTGCTGGAAGAAAAAAAGAATGCAGCATCGGCAGTCCCGATACGGCTTCAGAAAATGGCAGAGTATGTGAGGCAGTGGAACTGGAATGAACCGGATATCCGGAAAATTGATGATTTTGAAAACTGGGATATCGATTCCGTTAATAAGCTGTGGAACAATACAAAAAAGTTTATTCTGCGCGGATATAAAAATATTCTCACCAGGATTCAGGAAAGCAAGGACGCACATCGTATTTCCGGCGTGGAACTGCAGAGTATCAGCCGTAAAATCCATTCTCATTTTTCCATGTCTGATAATAAAGTTGATAATTCCCTTACATTTAAAAATTATCCTGCGGAAAAACTTCTGAATGTGGAATTTATCCGCGACAGGGAGAATAACGAATACTGGACATTGTCAAAGAGGGTTATAACAAATAATTATCCGGCAAAGATTATTATCCATAAGGAAAAAAACCTACTGAATCTTATCGTATGGATCGGGCTTAACAAGCTGTTCCAGAAAGATTATACCAGAATGGAAATTGACAAAGGGCTTTATCCGGTAGATCCGAATTTCCTCCGGGAACTTGTTACGGAACTTTCCGTTTACTTCTCATTCAAGAGGGTCGAACTCTTCAACAGCTATTTTCTGAAAGACCCGTTTCCCATCGTCAGTGTTATTATTATCAATCCCTTTTCAAAATACGAAAAGAGAATCGACGAAATATACTTTCTTCATCACAACAGCTGGGGGGAAACAAAATATGAGAAATATACCGGCGAGGGGAGTATCCCGCAAATAATGGTTTCCATTCTCAATGGCGCCCTGAAAACGCGCCTCGATTTTGAAAGCGCGGTCCGGGTGACCTCATCGCATCCCTTTGTTTCGAGTAAGGAGTTTGACAGGATTCTGCTTTTTATGAAGGACCTGTATTCTTTTATGATTGAAACCCGTACTGAAGGGCGCAAGCGGTATATCACCATGTTCGGCAACACGTATTACGTGTTCACCCTGAAACGCTCCGGTCCGGATGAAACGGTGATATGCGGGGCATACGATTCCGAGGTGAAGATGCTTTTCAGCCTGTCCTATAATACCGGAATACACACAATACTCCGTGCGAACCAGATGGTGCCGGAATTGAGTGTTGTCAGGCAAATCATCGAGAATTTTAAGGAAAATGCCATTCAGATTTATTATCAGATTGAACATAAATATGCTTACTTCTACATATCCGATGAACGGGGATCAATTGTTTATACCAGAAAAAACGCCGACGCACATATACGGTATCTTGCGAGCCTTCTGCAGTTTACCGAAAACCTGACAGATAAAATTATTGAAAGTAATCCCGCATCCCCCCTTGCGGAAAGTGTAAAACGGATTCACGTATATCATGTTGAACGTGATCTGCAGTACCGGTGTACCATGACCGAGATTAATCCTGAACTGGAAACCGGGATTATGGAAATGAAAAAAAGATTGCATCCCTTTACTCTTTCGCTCCACCTCCTTGATAATGGCGAAGTGGGATACCGGTTTACGCTTCCTGATGGGGGCTACACTGATATGCTTTCGACGAAATCAGTATGTGACGTTACCGGAGAAATTAAGGTCCTCATGGAAAGCGTTGCGGGATACGGTTTTTTTGCCACAGATGTTAATCTCAATCATCTTACCGTAAAAATTTATAAAGATTTTACGTCTCTTCCCTTCTCGGAAAAAAACCGTTTTGAACTTCTTGTAGAACGGGGCATCGGCTGATATACCATTCTCCCGGGAATTAATACTTTACGCCCGTACAAAGCTGTTCCGGAATTCCTGAAGATAATTGTATCTGATGCCGATCAGTATTTAAAGGAGCCTGACGTCATGAGAATACTACCTTTTTTCCTGCTTATGTTTTTGCTGCTATCGTGCGCCGGGGAACAGCGCACCGCTGTCCCTGCTCCGGGCAGAGTGGTAGGATTTATCGGCAATGATGTGCTGCGTGTTGAATCGAATGGAATGCATTCCGGAAGCGGTACAGAAGAGGCGCGGAAACGTGAAGCGCGTGCACAGGCGGTAGCTGCCGCGAAGCAGTTTCTTGTTGAAATTTATTCCGGGAGCACCATTTCAGAAGGTTCAGGATACCAGCCGTCATCAGCGCAGCGGTTCATAGGGATTGTGGATAATGGTTCCGTTATCAGCGAGTCCTATGATGGGGAAGGGCGATGTATGGTGTTGTATGAAATCCGCGCACGGGACCTCCGGAATATGCTTCACAGAGCGGTATCGACCCCTTAAAACGATTTCCGCTTTCCGCAGTTCAATGAAAAAACCAGTCAGTACTACTCCGGGCGACGTTCGGGAATTGAGGAAGGCGGAGTACCGCGATCGAAAAATTCCGGGGTGAGATACAGGCCGCAATAGCAGTGACCGAATTCCTGCTGATCAGGGCGGCAGTAATCGCAGGGGCACACAATGTCTTTGTCCTGTTCACGGATGCCCGAGGCGTCACGGCAGGGACATGAATAATATCCGTATCGGTTAAAATTTTTACTGAGGCCGTCAGCGAGAATTTCCAGAAACTCGCGGTCAGTGTTGAGGCGCCAGTTCTGTTTATCAGCGACCATTTTCATGAAGTTCAGGGTATCTTCCCTTGTTTTCAATTTTTTTGGTATGGCCATGATCTGCTCCCTGCTTAATCTATGGAAAACTCCTGTTCCCATTCATGTTGTGTAAATCCCACAAGGCAGCGTGAGTTTTCAATCACAAGAAAGGGAAACCCGACACGGCTGTTATACTGTTTCGCGAGTGCTTCTTTCAGCTCATGCTTTTCATCAGGTTCAAGGTCGTCGACATATACGTATTTGAATTTTATATTATGGTCGCGGAGAAATTTGAGCGCACGCTTGCAGAATCCGCATGTGGAAAGGGCGTAGACCGTAACATCACGATATTTCTCAATGCCATCCTCATGTATGAAGTTCAGGTTTTTATCCATGGTTTTATTTCTCTCTTTTCAGGGTTCATCGATTATAGAGGGATTTTTCTGTCCCACAATATATCCTTATGTGAAGAAAAGTCCCCTGTCAATTAAAAATCTTTTGCAATATTTATAAACCCTGTATATTGTATGACGCAGGATGCGCGGAGTATTGTCAAACGGCTGCGGCGCGGCATCGATATGTATGAACTGGTATGGTGAACATGGTTGACCACAATAAGAAAAAACTGATCAGTGTTCTGAGTCTGCTGCTGGTTTCGGGATTTTTAATAACAAGCCTGGCCAGCTATTATGTTGCCCGATCAACACTGCGGTCCCGGATCGAAAAGAGTGAGCTTCCTCTCACCAGTGATAATATCTATTCCGAAATACAGCGGGATCTGCTGCGCCCGGTTTTTATTTCTTCCCTCATGGCACATGACACATTTCTCCGTGACTGGATTCTCAATGGTGAACGGGACAATTCCCTGATTACAAAATATCTGAAAGAAATAAAAGAAAAATATAATACTGTTACCAGTTTCTTCGTTTCGGAAAAGTCGCGTCGTTATTACTATGCCGGGGGGATATTAAAAAAAGTAAAAATAAATGAACCACGGGACGAATGGTATTTCCGTGTCCGGGAGATGGATAAACAGTATGAGATAAATGTTGATCCCGATATGGCAAACAGGGACGCGATGACAATTTTCGTAAACTATAAAGTACACGATTACAATAATAATTTCATCGGGGCAACGGGAGTCGGTCTGACGGTGAGCGCAGTGAAGAAACTCATCGAAAGCTACCAGGGACGGTATGGAAGGGTCGTGTATTTTGTCAATAAAAAGGGAAAAATCGTGCTGCACGGGTCAGCATTTCCGCGAAAATCAAAAAACATTCGGGAAACACGGGGGCTCTCGGAGCACAGCGGGAATATTTTGTCCGGGAAAATCAGTACATTCAGCTACCAGCATCGTGGAAACACCGTCCATGTGAATACGCGTTTTATTCCTGAATTTCAATGGTATCTCGTTGTCGAACAGACGGAGAACAGGGCAATCGAGAATATACGGTATGCCCTGATTGTGAATCTCGGGCTGTGCGCCCTGGTGACACTGATCATTATTCTGCTTACCAACATTACCATTTCCTTCTATCAGAAAAGACTGGAGAAGATGGCGACCGTTGATAACCTCACTGAAACCTATAACCGGCATGCTTTTGAAGCGCTCTTTTCTCAGGCCATAAAGGAACTGCAGCGGGAACATGAGCCTGTTTCCATTGTATTGTTTGACCTTGATCTGTTTAAGAACATCAACGATGAATATGGCCACCTCGCGGGTGACAGCATTATCCGCGGTGTCGCCGGGATTGTGCAGGAGTCTATCCGTGATTCTGATATTCTCTGCAGATGGGGAGGTGAAGAGTTTATAATAATCCTGAAGCGTTGCGGAATACAGGATGCGTTCCTGAAGGCGGAGGAAATCCGTTCCGCAGTAAAAAGCAGCACCTTCCGGTATGAAGAGCGGGAGATTTCTGTTGCCATAAGTCTTGGGGTTGCCGAATATCGTCAGGATGACACGAAGGATTCTGTCCTTCGCAGGGCTGACAGGGCGCTGTACCGGGCGAAGAATAACGGCCGGAACAGGACGGAAAAAGAGGATACTGTGTAGCAGCCCCGGAGGCAGCTGTTGTGTGGCGCTGCTCCCCGTAAATATTACGTGCAGGTAAAAAAAACAGCTGGCGGGAAGCATTTCCGGGGGCGTACTTGCAGGGGGGAGGTGTGTCTGACATGGTGTATCCATATTATAAACTTCGGAGTATATATGAGGATACACTATTTACAGCATGTTCCCTTTGAGGGGCCTGCATTCATCAGTACCATAGCCGCGAACAATAACTATGCACTTTCCGGAACAAAAATTTTTGACGGAGAAAAGCTCCCCCTCAGCGATGAATTCGACGTACTGGCAGTCCTGGGAGGGCCAATGAGTGTTCATGACACGGGTCTTTTCCCGTGGATAACCGAGGAAATGCGCTTCATTGAACACTGTATTTCCGGGAGAAAGGCTGTTGTCGGAATATGTCTCGGGGCCCAGATGATAGCGGGAGTGCTGGGAGCATCTGTCACGAAAAACATGTATCGTGAGATCGGGTGGTATCCTGTAACACTCTCAGAGGAGGGGAGGAATGCACGGCTGTTCCGGGGATTTCCTGAATCATTCCATGCTTTTCACTGGCATGGGGAGACTTTTTCAATCCCCGACGGCTGCCGTCACCTCGCCGCAAGCGAGGCATGCGGTAACCAGGCATTCTGCTATGGCGACAGAGTCGCGGCCCTGCAGTTCCACCTGGAATCATCTCCTGAAAGCGTGGATCTGCTGATCCGGAATTGCGGGGATGAGCTGGATGGTACCCGGTGGGTGCAGGAAAGGAGCCGGTTGGCTGAGGAATCTCATTTCACACATTCGAACAGTCTCATGGAGCGTCTGGTGGTTTCCCTTGCGTGCACTGTATCCGGTTAATTCCGGATAATGATGTCAGGCCTTCTTCTGTTGATCATGTGAAATCTGAAAAACATAACACTGATGGTATAAAATTGTTGCAAAAAGTGATACACGTTTCAAAATCCCCCAATGCCGCACACAGGGGAGCAACATGGCACGGAATTATTTTGATGATTATAAAAGGAAGCTTGTCACCGCTGATGAGGCGGTGAAGTTTGTCCGGTCAGGGGACTGGATCGATTACGGTTTCTGCATCAATGCAGCACATGAACTTGACGCGGCCCTTGCGAAACGGAAGGATGAGCTCCTTGATGTAAATATCCGGTCCTGCTTTAACCTCTGGCCCCACCATACAAGGGAGGCCGACCCTGAAGGGAGACATTTCTACTGGCACAGTTTACATTTCAGTTCCATTGAACAGAAGTATTGTGATAATGGAACCCTGTCCTACATCCCCATGAAATTCTATGATTGTCCGGAAATGATCCGCCGAGACTGTGAGCCCTGCAGGATATTAATGCTGACGGTCAGCCCCATGGACCGCCACGGGTATTTCAACATGGGAGTCAGCACAAGTTCCCTCATGGCTTCGGTTGAAAATGCTGAATATGTAATTGTGGAAGTAAACGAAAATGTTCCCCGGGTCCTTGGCGCGGGGCAGGAAGTCCTCCATATATCCCAAGTCGATTATGTTGTGGAAGGCGGTAATCCGCCCCTTCCCGTAATCCCCGCCTCTGAAGCGACGGATGTTGAAAGAAAGATTGCGGAGAATGTCCTGCCTTTTATTCATGACGGGTCCTGTATCCAGCTCGGGATTGGCGGAGTCCCGACTTCCATCGGCAATATGATATGTGATTCAGACATCAAAGACCTCGGCGTACACACGGAGATGTATGTTGACTCATTCATGAAAATGGCGGAAGCGGGTAATATCACCGGTGCGCGGAAAAATATCGACCGTTACCGGCAGGTTATGACATTTGCCCTGGGGAGTCTGGAGCTGTATGACTATATCGACAATAATCCCGGGATACTTTCGTATCCTGTGGAGTATACCAACAATGTGAGCATTATAGCGCAGCTGGATAACTTTGTTTCAATCAATGCCTGCATTGAAGTTGATCTTTTCGGTCAGGTCTGCTCCGAGAGTATCGGTCCCCGGCACATCACGGGAACCGGAGGCCAGCTTGATTTTGTGGAAGGGGCGTACCGTTCAAAGGGCGGGCAGAGCTTTATATGCATGACGTCAACCTATGGAAGCAAAAACGGCATGGTGTCCCGAATTCGCCCCACCCTGGCGCCGGGAACAATTGTAACTGATCCGAGATCAGCGGTACATAAAATTGCCACGGAATATGGTGTCGCGCACCTTAAGGGGAAAAATTTGTGGGAGAGGGCTGAAGCCCTTATATCAATTGCTCACCCGGATTTTCGTGATGACCTTGTACGTGAAGCTGAACAGCTGAATATCTGGCGCCAGTCCGGCAGAATCAATTAGCGTTCATTTTTCCA
>JAKQCH010000397.1 GCA_029573825.1 Spirochaetota bacterium
CAAACCCACCGTGAACTGCGCCAGAGTGAAGACCGTTACCGCGGTATAGTTGAAAACATTCCCATTATGATATGCAGATTTCTTCCTGTAAGCGGTATTATCACCTATGTCAACACTCATTACTGCGACTATTTCGGTAAAACAAGGGATGAACTCCTCGGCAGCAGTTTTCTGGACATGATACCTGACGACAAAAGGGAGGAGGTAAAAAGCACCTTCACCGCACTTACCAGAACCAATCCTGTCGCATCTTATGAACATCAGGTGGAAAAGAACGGCACCAGCCGCTGGCAGCACTGGTTAGACCAGGCGCTCTTTGACCAGGAAGGCAATCTGGTGGAATACCAGTCCATGGGACAGGACATTACCGACCAGAAGATGTTTCAGGAGAACACGAACCGGACGCTGAAAGAAAAGGAAATACTGCTGAAGGAAATACACCACCGCGTCAAAAACAATATGCAGATCATTTCAAGCCTCCTGAGTCTCCAGTCAAACTACATTGTGAACAGTGAAGACAAAAAGCTCTTCGAGGACAGCCAGAACAGAGTACGCTCCATGGCCCTCGTCCACGAGAAGCTGTATAAATCTGAAAACCTCTCGGAAATTGATTTTGAGGACTATATCAACACTCTGGTACAGGAAATAAAATATACCTATTACGAGCTCGGGGTAAACGTCAGCATATCGGTCAAGGCGAAGGGGGTATTTATCACCATCGATACCGCCATACCCTGCGCATTGATCGTGAATGAACTTCTCTCAAACTCGCTGAAATATGCCTTCCCCGACGGGAGAAACGGAGCAATCGATATCGCCTGCACCATAAATGAAGAGGGAAAACATGTTCTCATGTTCAGCGACAACGGCATCGGGCTTCCCGCATCTATCGACATCAAAAACACGGACACCCTCGGCCTCAAACTGGTATCTTCCCTGACGATACAGTTGAAGGGGGAGATATCGCACAACGCCGAAAACGGGACAGTCTATACAATAATTTTTTAACGCTCCCCGAAAAAAACATCAGGCGGGAGAAATGCGTTTCACAACAAGCACCGTGAGGTCATCAGAGACACCCCTGTCTCCGATAAACTGATAAAAGTCGTTGAGGATGTGCTGCAGTATGCCATCCGCCGTTGCATCCCGTGGAGCTGCGGCAAAGGCGCGCTCAAGCCGTCCCTGGCCGTAGTCAAGCTTCTCGCTATTGCTGCTTTCGTAAATACAGTCCGTCGCAAGGAACAGACAGTCGCCTTCCTCCATCCGGAATTTCAGGACGCGGAAGGATTGTTCAATTTCGCGAATCCCGAGAATCGAGCCCTTAAAATCTTCATCCTTCGGAACCACCATCCGAACCGCGCCGGTGGAAAATTTTTTCATCAGCAGATCAGGATGGCCCGCATTGACATACTCCACAGTGCCGCCGTCAAAACGGAGCACCAGACCCGTCAGATAGTTATCAACCTTTTCCAGTTCAAACATCAGCTCCCTGTTCACCGCTTCGAGGATACTGCCGAGCTTTTCTTCACTGCGGGAAAAAAAGTTCCTTTGAATCACCGAACGCGCGATCATGGTAATGAGTCCCGACGCAATGCCGTGCCCCGACACATCGAACAGCGAGATACCTTTCAGCACTCCCCTGTCCTCATAAAAATCATAGAAATCCCCTGACACGCCGGACATGGGCCGGAACGCAAAGGCAATGTCCCATTCCGGAACGCGGGGAGGCTGCTTCGGAAACATCGAGGTCTGCACGTTTGCCGCCATATCCATGTCCATTGCGGCAATACGATGCGCCGTTTCCAGCTCCTCATTGGTGTTAACCAGCGCGTCATTCACCGCCTCGAGTTCCTCCATCGCGGAAAGGAGCTCCACGGTGCGGTCGGCAACTTTCAGTTCAAGATTGTCCTTCAAATCAGTAAGGTCCTGATACATCCGCGAGTTTGAAATTGACACCGCTACGGCTGTTCGTATCTCGTTGATGAATTTCACCTCATCTGAATTCAGCTGTTTTAAATTATATTTTTCACCAAGAAAGGATATCCCCACAATCTCATCATTTTGAATCTGGACAAGGGGGACGATATAGGCGCACCCCGCCGCGTCAAAAAGGCTGAGCATTTTTTCACGGATCGCCGCGTAATAGGGGTTGGTCTCCACCATGCTTTTTTCCACAAGGTGGTTTGCCCCCAGGAACCATTCAACGATCTCAGGATCAACCGCGATATCCGCTCCATCATTTTTTCTGAACTTCAGTGAATCACCCTCCCTGAACAGAAGGTCCGCGCGGGTAACCTGGAGAGCCTTTGTGACGACACCGTTGAACTCCTCCTCGAGGTCGCCCATAGTCCGCAGATATGAAATATTCTCCATGAACCGGATTTCAAGTCTCCGCAGATCATAACGCCTTTTATTGAAGAGCTGATCAATCTTCGGCTGCATTCTGGTAATGTAGAGAAAATTGATATAAAACCAGAAAAAGAGCAGCAGAAAAACCACCACCGCGTCCTGATTTTTCATCCACGGAAGGACCAGATAAAAGACAATGCCATTGGGAATCAGAATAAGGGATGATATCACGATCCAGATAAAAGTCACATGGAGAATACTCTGTATGTCCATCAGGCGGTACCGCAGCACCCCGTATGCCATGATGGAAAGAGGAATAAACATGAAGTTCCCGAAAGGGTAGAAATCAATTCCGCTGATCGCCGGGACATTCGTCATGGTGAGAAAGGAAATTACCAGGAAAGAAAGAAGTATGTACCGCAGCTTGAGACGCTCCGTTACGTTCTCAGTCGCTTTCAGACGCCCCGAAAAGAAATAGATAAAATAGAGCACCGCAAGAAAACCGTACGCTCCGAATATCTGGAACGCAATGCCCCCCTTCGCGCTGTATCCCCAGGAATACTCATAGAAACCGTAAAAATAATAATCCGTCCACACAAACACCGAAATAACTGCGCTGAAGACAAAAGAAAAAATTACAGCATTTCTGCTCCTGAAATCAAAGGCCTTATATAAATACAAAAATACAACGGAGGGAAGGAACACATACACGCAATGGATAGAACGCTCAATAACCATTATAACATCAAACTGCCCCCGGAAAAAATGATGGGACAGAAAAACCGGGGACATCAGATTATACCCGATACATATCATTGCGAAAAGGACATTCTCTGTGCGGAATTTCCCCTTCACCACTGAAATGGCAGCGAGCACAATCCCCACCACAAGTGAAAGAAACGGCGGCAGCATATAGATATTAAATGTATTCAGCACTTCATTCATACTATACAATCCGGTAAAAAAAACATATAATTCCGGCAGTCAGCCCGGGCTTTCCGCATCATCCAGCCTGTTACCATATACAAAACTATCGGTAAAAAGCAAGAACAATTGAATGAGAAAGATTTCATATCCGGTTTAACAATCTTTCACACAACCCGTAACAAATATAATTTCCGTAATTATTATATCGCTATAAATTATTGCGCTCTGAGAAATTGTTGCTATCATTAATTAGGATACTATATCGAAAAATAAACAGACAGAAACAATACCGCAATGCTGACCGGGGGAAAACAGTGCCGACACCGTTAAACATATACCGGGATTACCGGACATACTTCAGGGCATCGCCAGGGGCACCGCTGCAATGAACGCCGGCACCGATTCGGGAAATGGCTGCATAAAAATGACAGGAGATGATCTTGTCAGGGAACTGGAAAAACTTCGGGAAAGGAACCGGGAACTTGAGCGCCACAACAGCGAACTGATCCTGATGCAGCAGAAATACGAGGAAAGCGAACAGGGTTACAATCACCTCATCGCAAACCTTATTGACGGCTTCTCACTCCACGAAATGATTTTTGACGACTATGGCAGGCCCGTGGACTGCCGCTTTCTTGACATCAACCCCGCATTTGAGGCAATGACAGGCCTGCGGCGATCGGTAATTGGAAAGACAATCAAGCAGATTGTCCCCGGCTTTACCGAAGAATGGATCAGGATGTACAGCCGGGTTGCCGTTACAGGAAAACCTGTCACCCTTGAACACCACATCCCGGAACTGGACCTCTGGTTTGAGATAAAGGCTGTCAGCCCCAAGAAAAATCAATTCGCAGTATTCATAATTGATATCAGCAAACGGAAGCGGACCGAAAAAATACTCCAGCGGCATCAGCGCCTTCTTGACACCTTCATCAACACAATTCCCAATCCCGCCTTCTACAAAGACAGCGAGGGAGTGTACCGCGACTGCAACCATTCCTTCGCAGATCAGATCATCGGAACAGCGAAAAGCAGAATAATCGGCTGCACCATCGAAGACCTCCCTGTCCATAACGCTGATACAGTATCCGCCCTTGCCCCTGACCATGACAGGACCCTCCTGGGATGTCTTGGCACCGATACCCGTGAAGTCAATGTACAGTGCGCTGACGGTGCGGTGAGGGACTACATGTTTTTCAAGGCCACCTTCAGCGATGATTCCGGTTCTCCCGCAGGCATTGTCGGAATAATGCTGGATATAACCCGGCGGAAGCAAAACGAGCGGGACCTCCGGGAACGGGAGCTCCGGTTCCGTAGCGTATTCGAAAATTCCGCCACAGGAATGCTCCTCCTGGGACCGGACATTAAAATTATCAGCGCCAATGAAGAGTTTTCGAACATTTTCGGATATCACAGCAACGAGCTGATCGGAGAAAGCCCCTTTATCATCAGCTATCCGGAGGACATACCTGAAACCAGGGATGCCCTGGATGCCCTGGTCACCAGAGAGACGGATTTCATCCGCGTCGAGAAACGTTTCAAACACAAATCCGGCGCCACAATCTGGACATACACAAGCGTCGCCCTTCTCCGTGACATTGACAACAAACCCAACCTCTTTATAATCCAGATTGTAGATATCTCAGAACGGAAACATGCCGAGATCCAAATTGCCGACCAGAAACATTTTCTCGAAAACCTGATGGATGCGATCCCCAATCCGATGTTCTACAAGGACAACAGCGGCGTCTACCTCGGCTGCAACAAGGAATACCAGAAGCTCCTCGGGCTTCCCCGGGACAGGATTATCGGCCACTCCATCGCGGGCATTGCGCCGGCGACCATCGCCGAAAACCACTTTGCCGCCGACCGTGAACTGCTCCTGAACGGCGGGGTGTTGAGCTACGAAGCGCATATACCGCACTCCAACGGCACCATCATGAGCATGCTTGTTTACAAAACAACCTACAACAGCCAGGACGGCGCCATCGCGGGAATTCTCGGCATCATGCTGGATATAACCGAGCTCACAAAGGCCCAGGAGGAACTTCAGTACGCCAAGGAAGAAGCGGAAAAAGCAAACCGCGCGAAGAGTGAATTTCTCGCCAACATCAGCCATGAAATCCGGACACCGATGAACGCGATTATAGGATACAGCGAACTCCTGCGGTCCCTGGTGACAGACTCGAAGCAGAAGCGGTATCTTGAATCAATAAAAAGCGCCGGGAAAAGCCTCCTGACACTGATCAACGACATCCTGGACCTTTCGAAGATCGAAGCGGGGAAAATGGAACTAAAACTGGAACCGGTTGATCCGTACCTGCTCTTCAGTGAGCTGAAACAGATTTTCCAGCTGAAAATTGCTGAAAAGAACATTGAGTTCACCATCGATTTTGATACCGATTTCCCTTCGCGTCTCATGCTTGATGAGACACGCCTGCGTCAGGTTCTCCTGAACCTCATCGGAAACGCCGTCAAGTTTACGGAAAGGGGCAGCATTGAACTCTCGGCGCATAAAACAGGCCCCTGTGATAATCCTGCCGCCCTGGATATCCTCATTCGTGTACGGGACACCGGAATCGGTATCCCGGAGGACCAGTTGGAAGCAATATTTGAATCATTCCGGCAGCAGGATGGCCAGAGCACCAGAAAATACGGCGGCACCGGACTGGGACTTACTATCACCAAGCGTTTTGTCGAAATGATGAACGGCACCATTTCCGTAAAGAGCGAAATCGGGAAAGGAAGCGTATTTGAAATTACTCTTCACGGCATCGCCATTGCAGACAGGGAATGTTCCCCCGAAGCGCCGCAGGAAAACTTTGAATGGAACGCCTCATCGTTCACCCATGGAACAGTCCTTATTGTGGACGATGTCGAATCGAACAGGCAGGTTATTCGGGAATGGCTTTCCTTTACCGAGCTTGATATACTTGAAGCGTCAAACGGAAGGGAGGCCCTCGATATCACCGAAAGCTACCATCCCGATGTCATACTCATGGACATCAGGATGCCGGTAATTGAAGGGGATGAAGCCGCGCGGAGGATAAAGGCGACTCCGGGGATAGCGGACATTCCCATCATCGCGCTGACGGCATCTGTGGGACTGCAGCAGAACTTCCGTGATAAACACCCCTATTTTGACGGATTCCTCCTCAAGCCAATCAACATCCATGATCTCTTCGAGGAACTATCACGCTATCTCGGCGGCAGCGATGCGGCAACCCCTGTACCCGTCACAGCAGGTCAGGACAAAGCAGCCCTTCCGAAAATTACCGTGCTTCATAAAAACGAACTCCTGAAAAAACTGCGCCAGGATTTCATGCCACGATGGGAGGACCTCACCATGGTGGTAACCACCGACGACATCGAGGAATTCGCCGATGAGCTTATCGAGGTCGGGAAAAAACACGCAGCAGCCTCGCTGATACAATACGCGAGGCTGCTGCAGCTCCACACCGGAAATTTCGACGTGAAGAAAATTGAATCCCTCCTCTACAGATTTCCAGAACTGATAAATGAATTTATGTTCACCGATGGAGAGCCGGATGCCTGAAAACGAAAAAGCTCTGATCCTCATCATTGACGACAATTCCATGAACCTGAAATTTCTCGGGAATCTCCTTGTGGAACATGGATACAATGTCGCGGCTTCCCGAAGCGGCCCGGAGGGACTTGTGTTCGTTGCGAAGCGGACACCGGACCTTATCCTCCTCGATGTGATGATGCCGGAAGTGGACGGATTTGAAATCTGCCGCACGCTGAAGCAGGCTCCTCATTCGCAGGACATCCCTGTAATTTTTCTTACGGCCCTCACAGGCATGGATGATAAAATCCGCGGCTTTCATGCGGGGGGCGATGACTACATAACAAAACCCTTTGACAATGAAGAAATCCTCGCCCGCATCAGCACCCATATACGGCTGCAGCAGCAGCGCAGGGAATTAGAGCATCTCATTACCGCACGGGACCTCACGCTCTCCGTCATTGCCCATGATCTTCGTTCGCCGATATGCGCGCTGAAATCAATGTTCAGCGTCCTGAACAGACAGTGCGGTCATGACAACGATGTCACCCGAAAAGTCATCCACGAAGGAGAATTTCTTGTGGACACCACCCTGTCACTCCTCGACAACCTCCTGAAATGGTCCTACAGCCAGCGTGACGGCATTTGTCCCGCACCGGCAACAATAAGCCTGGAAGAATCATTTCGCGAATGTGCCACGCTGCTGCGGCACCAGTCGGAGAAAAAAAATATTGCCCTGATCATTGATATTCCTGAATCTGCCGCTGTCACCGCAGACCCCGGCATGGCGCAGACAGTATGGAGAAATATTCTCACAAACGCCATCAAGTTCTCTCACCCCGGCGGCACCATAAAGGTATCCGCAGAGAAGCGTGACACGTGCTGGAGGGTGACGGTAACAGACAACGGTATCGGAATTGATGAAAAATCCCTCGCCGCGCTGTTTACCCTGAAAGAAAGCATCCGGAAACAGGGAACAGCCGGTGAAAAGGGCTCCGGCCTGGGACTGGTGCTCTGCAAAGAACTTGTTGAAAAAAATAACGGTTCCATTACTGTTGAGAGCATTCCGGGACAGAGGACCTCATTCCACATATCACTCCCCGGTTGAACGACAACACCCTGGAGCAGCCCCATGAAACTCAAAGACCTCGTTGAAAAGAACAGAAGCTACCGGCGCTTTTCCCGGCATGATCAGGTTTCCGCAGAGACACTCCGCAGTCTGGCGGGCATGGCCGGAAAGTCAGCTTCGGCGCAGAACCTGCAGCCCCTTGCCTACATTATTGTACACACCCCCGAAGGAACTGACAGAGTATTTCCCCATCTGAAGTGGGCGGGATACCTGAAGGACTGGGACGGGCCGGGTCCCGACGAACAGCCTCCGGCATACATCATTGCCCTTCATGACACCACGGTACACACCGCGGCACACCTCCTCTGGTGCGACCTGGGACTTGCATGTCAGAATATCCTTCTGGGCGCCGTGGAACAGGGTTTAGGGGGATGCCTTATCGGATCCGCTGACCGGAAGGCCCTCGG
>JAKQCH010000444.1 GCA_029573825.1 Spirochaetota bacterium
CTTAGTTATTGATTACCCTTACTGTAGTTTTTGCCATGCCACATAACACAGGAGTCTGCCGCAAAAGTCTGTATCTATTTACAGTGAAAGCATTCCCGGCAGAATTTTTAGTAAATCCGGTATCGCGAATCAATGATTATATTTCCGTAATCCGGCAGGTTATAATCCGTATTCCAGCCGGGCCGGTTCCCCTTTAAAACCGTACATAAAAAAACCTGCAGCCCCTCTTCAGAGACACCGGAAAATAAAGGCAATGCAGCCCATTACCCCCCTGTCAGTTCGTAGTAAAATGAACAAAATACACTTCCTTCACCTTTCCGGAGATCAGCACGATATTGATCTGCTTCTTTATCTCCTCGGCCAATTCAATCTTCTTTTCCAGGGTGGCCATGTCTGCATATTTTTTACCGCTTAACAGTAAAGATACTATATGAAAAATCTGATCAGACCTGCTGCGCAGTTCGGATGTCAACTCTCCGCTGGCCTCATATCCCAGGGAAACGGTGATACTGGCGAAATGAGGTTCTGCATCGGACGTTACAACGGAAAACGACGGCAGCGGGAAGTTCGCCAGGGGCGGAGGGGGCGGCGCCACCAGGACGTCCAGCTTTTTCGCGGATTGAATCTGATGGTAACACGAGCTGACAGTATAAGAAGTTACAAATAAGATCAATAAAACATACTGAGAAATAATCATAAATAGAACCGGTATAAATATAATCGATGGAATTGTGACCAGCGGAAGCCTGGTTTTATAGCTGTGTTCCGTCAACACGGGAGGACTGTCAGGTTGCCCGCCCAATTTGTTGCAGAGGATCTGCGTAATCTGCTGCGTGTCCTTCCGGTTTTGTTTTTCACAGGAATATACGGTACAGCGCAAATCCTCTTTGCCGGCGTTTGGCGAATCGCTTCTCATTCTATCCGCTTCCCGCTGCAGGGATTCCAGAACATAGTTCCTGTCAGTATTCCGGTTCATCAGGAACAGTGTCTTATCAAGATCAAAGTTGTTCACCAAATAAGACATCTCGAAGGAGCACCCTTTTCGATCACGTGAATATCCCCGTAAATCCATGATCACAATATTCGCTTTCCCCAGCATTTCCCTGAGCGCTTTTTTCCAGATGTTATCAAAACAATACAGGTTAATCTGTTTTCCCATCCCGTACCAGGTCTTAGAAAAATTTGAATCTTTATGAATTTTTTCAAGCAATGATCCCGTGTCTTTAATGAAAAATGAATGCGCGATCAGATACAGGAGAACCATAAAAATAACGATGGAAGATATAATCACAAACAGGTAGTTCAGCAATGCGTTATGGAAAGGGAGATAATATACAAACACAGCCCCTGGAACGAAGGATGCGATTTGCGCCACTTTGAGTTTGAAATTTTTTGGCGCCCGTATAATGGTGAATTCGCTGCGCGCATATATCGGGTCCATGATGGTAAACGAAGTGCCGATATAATTCCACAGATGCACAATCCGGTTGAAGAGAAATTGCGTGTTTGTCTTCGATCCGAAGACCCGCAGGACAACCAGGTTTTTCGAAATATGTTTAACGCCCCGGAGATGTTTGATGTAAAAGAAGAGAAGCACAATTATAAAAACAGT
>JAKQCH010000453.1 GCA_029573825.1 Spirochaetota bacterium
TTCCATCTCACGGGGCATGTTTTTCTCCAGAGAATCCAGCAGTTTCTCCGCGCGTTCCTTTTCCCCGGGCCCGAATTTTCTCCAGTAGGGACAGATAGTTTCTATCATCGAATACACGCCGGTATGGGCTGCGCTCACCGCAAAGTGATGATAGCTCATGCCGTGCTCGTAGGGCATGTTTTTCTTCGCCCCAAATGCGCACAGCGCCTTCAGTTCCCCGACCGATGTTTCATAATTCCCGGCACTCCGGCTCTGTTCGGCGCTGTGAAAATAGAGCCAGAACCCTGACTTGTAGATATCGTCGGTGAGACTGAATTTGCTGAGGGCCGCGGCCAGTTTTATCTTCCCATCCTCGAACATGCCAAGGCGGCTGCAGCGGTACAGGTAATTGGCAATAATGTTGGGGTCGTTCGCATCCCCCAGGGTCATGAATTTTTTCAGATAAGGGACCGCGTCGCGGTTCTTTTCATTACTTATCAAACCATCAGCAATGGCAAGATACGTCCAGGAGAGGTTCAGCCGCAGGTAGGCATAATCCGGATATTTTCTCATCCCCTTCTCTAACACCAACGCCGCCTTTCCGTACTCCTTCATGTCGCGGAGAGCGCAACCATATCCGTTAATCACATCTCTATCTTCCGGAAATAAACGGTACGCCTTTTCAAAGACTTTTCGCGATGAGGGAATGTCCTTTTTCCCGAAATACTCCCACCCGAGTCCTGTCAGAGCCCAGCGGTATGCGTCCCGGGTGTACTGGTGTTCAGGAAATTTCGCCAATGCCGTATCTCCGACACCACCCGCCTCGTCAAACCGTTTCGCGTGGCAGTACATGAACATCAGGTTGGACACGAAGTTCGGTTCATCAGGATATTCCTTCACGGCTCGCTTCATGGCCTCAATTCCGGCAGCATAATCCTTGCTCTTATATGTCTGTTCAATTATGCGGTAATATGCGGCCCTGTCCTCTCCGAAAACAAGTATAGGGAGAAGTAACATCAACAGGAACACCGGCAGCCGTATCATTCTCATGGGACCCTCCTGCAGTGACGGTATGGTATCTGAAGATATATCACAGTAACCGAAGAAATGCAACTCTATTTCCTCTGCCGCTATATCAGACTTATTTCTGCTGTAATTTGTAAATAAATTATTGCAATAAACAAGATATCAGTAAAACTTATTACATACTATATTGTCAACGGGGCAGATATGGGATTTACTGAATTTGAACAAAAACGATATGGGAAACTGGCTAAGGATTTTGTTGAAAGCAGAAGACCTCCGCTGGAAATTAGAAATGAAGTAGACCTGAAATTTCGCGTTACGGACAAGGGTGTTGAGATATTTGAAATCCGTCCCAAATGGGACAACGCCAGAGAAAAACTCGAAATTCCTGTTGCGAAAGCAACGTATGTTAAAAAAACCAATCTCTGGAAAATCTACTGGAAGCGTGCTGATTTAAAATGGCACCAGTATGACCCCTGTCCCGAAGTGAATCAACTGGAAGAATTTCTTTCGATTGTGGATGAGGATGAGTACTGCTGTTTCTGGGGATAGCGCCATTATAAATGACATTTTCTTCATATTTAACTTTAAAGAACATCCTCGCATATCCTTCAACAGATATTTCATTGGCAACTGCTTTTATCAACGAAACATGCGTGGGAATATCCTCTGCAGCTGCGCTTCCCATTAATGAAAATATTCATTGAATAATTTGACCACTACAGTAGTTTATCATATATTACATATACAATCGACATCCCCTGTAACATGACAGCGTGACACATCCTCAATGACCCCCCGATATTTTGAGGAATCTTGTTTTTCATGGAGAGACAGGATGGACACAATATCACGAGAATCTGAACTCCGACAGGCTACAGTAATGTTTGCCGACATCTCAGGGTTTACCGCTATGAGTGAAAAGATGCCCCCCGAAGAAGTCACCGACGTCATGAACAACTGCTTCCGGATGATGGGTACATGCGTTGAATGCCATGGGGGGCACATTGATAAATTTATCGGTGACTGTGTAATGGTGGTATTCGGCGTACCGAGTGCCATCGAAAACGCTCCCCGGGAATCCCTTGCCACAGCACTTGAAATGCGGGATAAAATATATTGTTTCAACAGGGAAAAAAACCTGGCAATCCCTCTGGACCTTCACATCGGCATAAATTCCGGCACAGTCCTCGCCGGTACCGTGGGGTCGGAACAGAAACAGGAATATACAGTCATGGGAGATACTGTTAATATTGCCTCCCGTCTCGAAGACGCATCGGAGTCGGGGCAGATTCTGGTGGGCCCTGAAACATGGAAACTCACACGGGACTACTTCAACTTTAAGTCCCTGAAACCCGTAACGCTCAAAGGGAAATCCGAGCCCGTTCCGGTGTATGAACTCATTTCCGAAAAGGGCGCCAACCGGAAAACTGCAAAGGGACTTGAGACAGCATTAGAAAGCAGCGGCAGGATGATTGAATCTCCCCTTGTGGGGCGTGAGAAAGAAATGAACTCCCTGAAGCTCCAGGTGATGAAGGTCATCAATGGCGATGGTGGTATTGTCACAATAACCGGCGAAGCCGGAATAGGAAAATCCCGCCTCATTGCGGAACTGAAAACGAAGGAAGCCATGCAGCAGGTAACCCTGCTTGAAGGCCGCGCTGTTTCCATAGGACGGAACCTGAGCTTTCACCCAATCGTGGACCTTCTGAAAGGCTGGGCCAGAATAGAAGAAGATGACACCGAGTCCGGCTCCCTGGCAAAACTTGAAAGCAGTGTGGGCGCTGTTCATCCCGATGAAGCTGATGAAATAATACCATTTGTTGCAACCATGATGGGAATGAAGCTCGCCGGGAAACATGCCGAACGGGTGAATGGTATAGAAGGAGAGGCCCTTGAGAAACTCATATTCCGCAGCGTACGCGAGCTCCTGATCAAGGGGTCAGAGGCCAGACCCATGGTCATCCATATCGAAGATCTTCACTGGGCCGACACCAGCACCATTGAAATACTGGAACCGCTCCTTCGTCTGACAGAACAATACTCAATCCTTTTTATTCTGGTGTACCGCCCCGGCTACAGGGAAACCGGCGACCGCCTCGAAATAACCATCAGGGAGAATTATTCAGCACACTATACAGAAATTCTGCTTTCACCTCTCGAATCGGGAGAGAGTGAGACGCTCATCGAGAACCTGCTCAATATACAGGGCCTGCCCCATTCTCTCAGGGAGGAAATTGTGGCGCGCGCCGGAGGAAATCCATTTTTTATTGAAGAGGTGGTCCGTTCCCTGATTGACGAAGGGGCTATTGAAATGAAAAACGGTTCCTTTGCCGTTACCGACAGGATTCACCATGTTCGCATCCCCGCCACCATCAATGAAGTACTCATGGCACGCATCGACCGTCTTGATGCAGAAACAAGGGACCTCGTAAAAACTGCATCGGTGATCGGGAGAAGTTTTTTTCACAAAATACTTACACAGGTGGCGGAAGATATCAACGACATGGAGGAACGCCTCGCCTACCTCAAGGATATACAGCTCATAAGGGACCATACCCGGATGGATGAGCTTGAATACCTTTTTAAGCACGCACTCGCCCAGGAGACTGCTTATGAATCCCTCCTCATCCAGCGGAGGAAGGAACTCCACTGCCGTGTCGCCCAGGCCATTGAAACCATTTTCTGTGAGAGGCTCCACGAGTTTTACGGCATGCTTGCCTGGCACTACAGCCAGGCGGAAGACATGGAAAAAGCCGAGGAGTACATGCTGAAGGCAGGCGATGAGGCGATGAAATCCAGCGCCTCAAGCGAAGCATTGAATTATTATAAAGAGGCCCTCAACATTTTCCTTAACAAAATGGGAGATAAGGCAGATCCTGATAAAATTAAAAAAATTGAAATCAATATTGCACTTTCACTTTTTCATAAAGGACAATACAGCCTTGCTGTCGAGTACTTTGACAGGATACTTTCGCATTATAACCTCACATTACCAGGATATTCAGTCCTTCGCGCTTATTATTACCTTTCAACATTTCTTGATCTAATAACAGCGCTTTATCTTCCATTTTTTAAATTTAAAAGGACCCCTCCCAGACCAGACCTTAAACTCCTTGAATTACATCACCATAAGCTGGAAGCATGCGCAATATTTAATCCTGATAAGATGTTTTTTGATTCATTCAATCCAAGAACATGGATAAGCAACTTTAAACCGGACATGGTCGAAAACGCTTTAGGGATTTTTTCACAAATAAGTATTCTATTCTCTTACACTGGTTTTTCAGAAAAAATATCCTTAAAAGTCTTACATGTTGCAAAAAAACTATTAACATCAGCTGGTCCTGTTGAACGAATGAGCTTCATGTTAACTGCAAACATGCACAATATTGTATACGGCAAATGGGAGAACATCATTAATGACGAAGATTTGCTCTCTGATAATATTAAAATAGGTAATCTCCTGCCGGTTACGTATTCATTACTATGGTTATTTTTGGTATATGTTCAGCATGGGGATCAGCAAAAAGCAGAATTATTAATTTCAAAAATGAAAACAATAGCTGACGAATTTGACCATGAAACATCCAGCGTATTTAACACAATGTGTAAAAGTATTATTAATTACAAATGGAATAATGTCAGGGGATTATCAGACAGTATTGATTATGGCATGATAATATCTGAAAAGGCGAACGCACATCTGGCTACCGCGATACTGCTATCTGAAAGGATACAGCTTTTAATCTTAAATGGCAACACTGAAACAGCATTGGAAGGACTCAAAAATCTCGAATATTTAAAAACAAAAATACGATTTATCCCCTTCATTAACAGCTATTATCTTATCAGTAAAATGATCATTTATTGTTCTAAACTGGATAATTCAAACCTGCCCCGTAAAACTGATAAAAAACTATTCAAAGATGCGATAAAAACTGCCATATCTGCTACAATGAATTCCACAAAAGATTACATAAACCGTACAGAAGCACTCCGTTTAGCCGGTACCAGCTACTGGCTCCTCGGAAGGCCCCGCAAAGCCCTGAAAATCTGGAAACAATCCATTGACACCGGCAAACTCCTTAACGCCAGACTGGAGCTTTCCCGCACCTACTTCGAGGCAGGAAAGCGCATTCTCATGTCCCTTCGTAACGATGGTAACGCTGCGAAAAGAACGATTGCCGACATGAAAAAAATCATCGGCCTTACCCCGGAAGAGTGCCTTGAACAGGCAGAAAAAATGTTTCTGGAAATGGAACTGCGGTGGGACCTGGAGGAGTTACGAAAGGTCAGAGATATAATTGAAATAAATCTATAAAAAACAATTGGCTTCCGCGATAAATACCCTATCCATGTGAACCAGATTACAGGTGGAAACGCCATTCCGTTCCCGTTTAAATGGACAACGGGCCCTCCAGCATTCAGACAGAAGCTGATACCGTTTGACCGGTTCAGCACCTGAGCATGCTTCTCCGGATTATTTCATCCTGCATTTCAGGGGAAAGGTCACCGAAATAGGCAGAATACCGCATTATAAAAAGCTCCTTGAAGCAACTGAAGCAAAGGACGGAAACTACGCATCCTACATAATGGAACAATTGTAGTTTAACTCTACTGTTCCTTTTCCCGGAGAAGATCACAGATTTCGTCAGCTTACCCGGCATCGAACACCAGCCCCGTTACCATAAGAAGCGACAGGCCGAGCATCTCGTCGCCCCTGCCGATTGTTCTCTGCAGAAATTCAGTCATAGTAATCTTATGGTATAAATGAGATACACCTTTCCAAGCAGATTATTGTCACATCAATAGATCGGGCAGCAAGCCCGTTTTCCCCGCTTCGCCGAGACACAGCATAACCGCAACGGCATCAAACTGCGCATCGTGGGGGCGGAGGTTATTTCCTCCATACACCGCTTCACATGCCTTCGCGACGTCACCGTCTTCGATTCCCGAGTACCGCATCAGCTCCCCGAGTGAGGGATATTTATATCGACCCCCTGCT
>JAKQCH010000463.1 GCA_029573825.1 Spirochaetota bacterium
GGAACGCCGCAGTCCGTATATCTTGCCCGTGACCAGAAGATAAATGGATATACCTTTCAGGCCGGAAGGGACAGCGTTGATTTTCATTCTACAGGCCATGTGCGGCAGGGCACCCTCGCAAAAAACACCACAAAGCGTATAGGCAGGCTGAAGCTGAGAAAGAAAACATACCAGGCCGGGAAAAGCTATACCTTCGATCAGCGCGGCGAAATTCAGTAGCAATTATGTAATAACATAGCAATGTATTCACAGCTGGCCCTGACTGTTTCAGTCAGGGCCAGCTGTTGTTCCGGGACAGTCTTCTGAAGCTATACGCTCCAATCTCTATTTTTTAACAAAATTTTAACGGGAAAACGCCCAATTACTACACCATCCAAATAGCTGCGCCGGGGCAATCCTGTTATATTATCATTATGAAGATCAATGTGCTCACAGAAAAAAGGCGGTACCGGCTGTCAAATTATCTGGTTAATCTTGAAAAATCAGGAATAACCGCGCTGGAGTTTGTGTATATAAAAAGAAAAGACGTGGTCAGAGAGATATCCCATCCCGCATCAATTGATCAGAATAATCAGATGTTAATAATACAAAACACTGAAATGAAGGGCAGAGACACCGACTTTTGTCTGGATGATATTTTTGATCTGTTTGACAGCCTGGCGCAATGGGATCTAACAGAGTATTATCAGATACGCGACAATTGCAGCGATATGATTTATGCGTGCAGAAATAATATGCCGGTTATTAATTCCCGATAACTGTCAATCCATGTTTTCACCTTCAATTTCCCTGTGACCGGATTTACTATATGAAAAACAAAAAAACCGCCAGAGGATTTTTTTTATTTCGACAAAAACAATATACTGGTTTAATATGTTTCCCATATTAAACATGAAAAAAATAATTATTTCATTTCATCCCCTGCAAAAAGTACTGGCAAGCTTTATTGTGCTTATCCTCTTCGGGACGTTTCTCTTAATGATTCCGCTTGCTACTCATCATGGAATCGGGTTTATTGATGCGCTCTTCACATCAACTTCCGCAGTCTGTGTCACGGGGCTCATTGTCCTTGATACCGCCGCAGATTTCACTTTTTTTGGCAGGATGACAATTCTCTTCCTGATTCAATTCGGCGGTTTCGGGATCATGACATTCTCACTTGGCCTGGTTTCCCTGCTGGGCAGAGACCTCTCCGTGAAATGGAAATACACCCTTGAAGGGATGTACACCGACACAGGGAAGGTCCCCATCAGAAGCATATTAAAGCGGGTAATAAAGTACACCTTCATCATCGAGACAGCAACTGCACTGATATTGTTTTCGCAGTTTTATCACGACTTCCCGCTGCTCAAAGCGATAGAGCATTCGGTATTTCATGCGGTGTCGGCATTTTGCAACGCGGGTTTCTCGACGTTTTCAGACAGCCTTATCAGGTATCAGAATAATTACATCATTACGGCCTCAATAGCCGTTGCAATTATACTGGGAGGCCTCGGATTTATTGTTCTGAATGAAGTCTCGCGGTTTTTATACAAAAAGAGAACAACACGGGGCAGGATTCCGGGACTTTCTATCCACACAAAGATCATACTGATCATGACAGTTTTTCTGGTTGTATCGGGAACCATCGTATTTTTCATCCTTGAATGGAACAACACCCTAAAGGGCATGAATATTTTTCAGGCCGTCTTCACCTCGGCATTTCAGTCGGTAACATGCAGGACCGCGGGGTTTAATACTGTTGACATTGCCCGCCTGCGAGAAAGTACGCTCTTCATGATGATCGGGCTCATGTTCATCGGAGGATCACCCGGATCAATAGCGGGAGGCATTAAAACAACGACGATGTTCGTCATCTTCATGTTGATCTATACAAAATTCAAAGGAAGAAAAACCGTTACCGTATGGGGGAGGTCCCTTGATAATGAAACTGTTGACAGAAGTATAACTTTGTTTATTCTCGCTATTGTATTCGTTTCAGTCATCACATTTCTGATACTGGCGCTCCATGATTCAGGGGGCTTCTCCTTTCTTCCTGTTTTTTTTGAGACAGTATCAGCGTTCGGCACCGTGGGACTGTCAACGGGTATAACAGGCCGGCTGCCGGATTTGGATAAAGTTATTCTCACCGTGGTCATGTTAACGGGAAGACTTGGCCTGCTTACGGTGCTTATGGTATTTACGCTCAAGAAAAAAAAGATTAATCTGGAATATCCCAGAGAACATATAATGATCGGGTAAACATGAAACAATATATCGTCATCGGTCTTGGAAATTTCGGCCTCAGCCTCGCACAACAACTGGAGGAAAACGGGTGCGAAGTGCTCGGTATCGACATGTCGCGGGAGCTGGTGGAGCATGCCAAAGATTTTCTCAGTCATGCGGTAATCGGGGACGCTACGAACAAGGAACTTTTATCATCATTGTCCCTGAAGGATTTTGACGGTTCCGTTATCAGCATAGGTCAGGACATGGCGCCCAGCACATTGATTGCGCTATACCTGAAGGAGGCCGGCGCACAGAATATTATTGTCAGAGCGGTAAGCAGGGACCATGGGAAAATCCTTGAAAAAATCGGGGTAACAGAGGTGCTGTATCCCGAAAATGAAATGGCGGTAAAACTGGCGAACAGGCTTTCCATGAAGAACGCCCTTGATTATCTTCCATTAAGCGATGAACACGGCATCCTTGAGGTCATTCCCCCGAAGAGTTTTATCGGCAAAGACCTGAAGGAGCTACAGATTTCTGTCCGCTTTAAATGTCAGGTAATTGCCATCAAGCACATGAACCACCGGGCAGGTGCGGAATCCGCGACTGGTGATTTCTCCCTTAAAATTCCCCCCTCCGCCGACGACATTATTACGTCTGACACGATCATGATTATAATCGGCAAAGTGAAGGACATCGAAAGAATACAGCTTCTGACATAACCCGGCTTCTGTTGTTCCGCAACCCATAATAGTCCTTAACCGGTTACCCCTCCTGCCGGATTGAGGATATTCCTCTGGGGAAATTTCAATATTCACTGCAACTTCATTTCATACCGCATGAAACAGGTAAAAAAATTAAAATCATAATACTTTTTTTACTTAAATGCCCTCATCATAAACACTGCCGAAATGGTCATAAGAATATATTTTCATTATGGTTATTGTATGAAAAAAAACAATATGACAGGAAACCGGTATAAACTTGCACACTTCATCGTCTCTACCATGGGAAAATCCGTGTCAGCTGAAGAATATATTTTTTACCGGGATGAAAATATTATACGTCGGATAACCTACCCCGCAGCAATTGACATGAAAAAAAGGACACTGATCATTGACATCAACACGATGCATGGTGAAGACACACAATATTCTGTTGAAGAACTCAGTACGACCCTGACAGGGCTCCCTCAGTGGAAACTGACAAAATACTACCAGCTTTATGATAATGACAAAAATGAAAAATATTTATGTGCCGGTAATTTTTTATTACGAACGCGCCGGATGATTTCAGGAGGCGGAAAATCATTATGTTTCATAAAGATAAAGTGAACTATATACTACTCCATATAAAACAACTTTTCCGGAACAGTTCACCTGTATCAATTCTTTCTCTTGGCTACATCGTGATTATACTGGTCAGCGCCGGATTACTCTCCATTCCGGCATCCTCGGCAGCGGGCATGGGCACCCCCTTTCTCGATTCTCTTTTTACCGCGGTTTCTGCAATCACAACAACGGGCCTGATTGTTGTCGATACAGGTTCTCACTTCAGCCTTTTCGGGCAGCTGATCATAATCCTGCTCATCCAGACCGGAGGGCTCGGGTATATGCTCTTTGTGGTGCTTGTTTTTTTAGCATTCCATCAAAAGATGTCCATACAGAGCAGCCTTATGCTCCTGGAATCGGTAAAAAAACCATTAAAGGTTGACATCGTACATTTTGTAAAAATTATAATTATCCTTACCGCGATAATTGAAATAACCGGCGCAGCGCTGATGTCGTTTTTCCTGCACAGCTTTCATCCTTCCGCACATTCAATTTATTCCGGGATTTTTCATTCCATCTCAGCATTCAATACAGCGGGTTTTTCAATTTATCAGGACAGCATGTGCAGTGTAAAAAACATCGTCCCGATCAATACTGTTCTTATACTTGTAAGCACGCTGGGGTCCCTTGGTTTTTTTGTCCTGTATGACGGAGGGAAAATATTATCCGACCGGTTACACGGTCTCCATACAAAAAAACTATCCGTTCATTCCCGGCTGGTCCTCCTCTGCACCTGCAGCATACTGGTATGTGCGACATTGTTATTATATGCCACGGGCCACAGTGAGCCGGGGACCACGTTGTTCCAGGAATTGATGCAGTCACTATTCCAGGTTTCATCAGCTTCAACGACCACCGGATTCAATTCAATTGACATTGGAAAGCTAAACGAAAGCAACCTGCTGCTGATAATCATACTGATGTTCATAGGCGCCGGTTCAGGGGGAACTGCAGGGGGTATCAAGATGACAACATTCTCCGTGGTGCTCCTGTCAGTCATCGCAATAATTAATAACCGGAGCAGCGTGAATGTATTCAGAAGAAGGCTGTCCTTTGATATAGTAAGAAACGCATACGCGATTGTGGTACTTACGCTGTTATGGATTATTATTGCCGCATATATCATGACGATCACCGAACAGAGGGAATTCATCCATCTTCTGTTCGAAGTAACCTCTGCAATCGGAACAGTGGGACTGTCAACCGGCATTACAGCCGACCTGAGCATTTCCGGGAAAATAATCATCATCGTATCGATGTTTATCGGCCGAATCGGGCCTCTGTCAATCGGGATATCCCTTTTTAAAAACGGAGACGAGGCATCCTACAAATATTCAACAACTGATATTTTTATCGGTTAACAGAACTGGAGCCATATATGAAACAATTTACTATTATCGGACTGGGCAACTTCGGATTCACCATTGCAGTCGAACTGGCGCAGTATGGTCATGATGTAATTGTTATCGATAACGACGAGTCGCAAATCAACAGAATCAAGGAACTGGTATCCCATGCAATCATTGCCGATGCAAGAAAAATCGCTGAACTGAAAGACCTCATTAACAGCAATACTGACGCAGTGATACTCAATCTTGGAGAGTCCCTTGAGGATACGGTTCTCGTTACCATGGCGGTGAAAAAACTCGGGATACGCAATATTATAGTTAAAGTTTCAAGTGAAGAACATGTTGCAATAATAGACCACCTGGGCGCCACTGAAGTAATAATTCCGGAAAAGGATTACGCCAGACAAATGGCCAAAAGACTTACAAACGATAATCTTCTTGATTATCTTCCCCTTACACCGGAATATGGGATATATGAAATACTGATACCGGACCGGTTTACGGGAAAACGGTTGAACGAATTAAATCTCCGTAAAAAATATAATGTGAGCGTGATAGCAATCAAAGACATTTTAGCAGACAGTATGGTCATCAATCCCGAGCCTGAATATACTTTTCACCCGGACACGGTGCTGTACCTGCTTGGGAAAAGCAATGATATTGTCCGGTTAAAGGCATAACCATCATGACAGCGCAGAAAGGCACCCTGAAAATACTCATCGGGCTGTATCCCGGAGTGGTAACAACCGCCGCGATGCTTGCAGAGGCGCACAGCCTCATGGCACATGATATTGATGTGGCAGCCGGTTACATCAACTCCCTGCACCGCCTGGAAATAAAGGAACTGCTGGAAGGAATTGAATGTATTGAAACACTCACGATAACCCGTGGAAACATGCAGACATCTGAGCTGGACATTGATGCGGTCCTTGCCCGTTGTCCCAACATTGTCCTTATTGACGACATCGCTCACGGGAACCCGCCGGGGCTGCGCAACCGGAACAGGTATCAGGACGTGCAGGAGATACTGAATCATGGAATTAATGTGCTTGCCACCATAAGCATAACACAGGTTGAAAGTCTCCTCCCGGTCATCAAGGACATTACAGGAAAAGAGAGTTCCGACATCGTTCCGGATTTCTTTCTTGAGATGGCCGATTCGGTCCGTCTCATCGACGTAACCGGTGAAGAATACATAGCCCGCTCCGGCGACAGTAAACTTTTCAGCTCCCGCGACAACGATAACAATACCGAATACAATAAAATGGTCCTCACCGCACTGAGAGAAGCAGCCCTGCACTATACCGCATCCCTCGTAAACAGGGAACTCGTTAAGTATAAACAAATTGCCCCCCTTGATACAAGCTGGAAAACCGCGCCTGTGTATCTGGTGGCCATAAGCCCGAGTCCGTATTCGCAGTACCTGATTCGCTGGACAAGGAAAAAAGCCTTTGAGCAGCGGGTACCATGGCTGGCAGTGTATATCCAGTCCAACAGCGAACTATCAGAAGAAGAGCAGAACCTTCTCAATTATAACATGAAACTTGTCAATGAACTGGGGGCGGAAATAATTGTCTCCATGGATGACGATATAACAAAAGGCATTATCAGGGTAGCGCAACAGCATAACATTTCACACATCGTAATCGGTAAACCCCTGGGATATACACCTTCCGGCGCGTTTACCACAAACAACATCATCGACACATTGATCAGGGAAAGCGGGGAGATCGACATTTTTGTCGTGTCTGAACACACATACCTTCCGGAGAAACAGCGCTCCTTCGCGCGATTCGCCTCATGGTTCGGCAAGGGAAGCATTCGGGAGTATGCTCTTGTCACCCTGTGGCTAATACTTCTTGTGGCGTTCAACCTGTTTCTTGACATTTTTATCAGCTACCTGTCAGTGGGTTTTATTTTTCTGGCTGCGGTTTCAATCATTTCCTCACTCTACCGGAGGGGGCCGGTGCTGTACTTTGCCAGTCTCAGCGCGATCCTCTGGAATTTTCTTTTTCTGCAGCCCCGGTTCACACTCTTCATCGATCACCTTGAAGATCTGCTGATGTTTTTAATGTATTTTATCACCGCTGTCATAATCGGCAATCTCACCACACGGCTGCGGGTC
>JAKQCH010000478.1 GCA_029573825.1 Spirochaetota bacterium
AATTTCGGGTCCACATGAATGATGGTGGCGTTCCTTTCCGTCTTTGCCTTCATGATCCATTTGAAGCAAATGGGGTGATGTTCTGCGGCATTACTGCCGATTATGAGACAACAATCAGTGTTCTTGATATCGATCCAGCTATTCGTCATTGCACCGCGTCCAAATGATTCCGCCAAACTGGCGACAGAGGGGCTGTGTCAAATTCGCGCCTGGTGATCGATATTCACAATTCCGAGGGCACGCTGGGCCTGCACAACGACAGCCGCTTCCTCGTTGCTCATCTGCGAAGAGCCGGCATGGAACATCGTTTCAAGACGGTTAACCCGCTGCCCCTCGGCATTGGTAGTAATAAAGTGCTTGTCTCGGGTATCCTTTATACGCCTCGCGACTTTCTCTATCATCCAATCCCAGCTCTTTTCTTCCCACCGCTCGCTGAAAGGCGCACGGTACAGGGGCTTCAGTAATCGATGGTCACTGTTGATCATTGAAAGCATTGTTGATCCTTTCGCACACAGCGCACCTTCACTGATCGGATAGCCCGGATCACCCTCAGTGCTCACCACTTTGCCACCCTTCACATGGGCAATAAAATGGCAGCTTACAGAGCAAAAAGGACATATTGAAATGACCTCCCGTGCCCCCTTTATCTTAAGCTTTTTCGCATACGATTCGGTAATTAAATAATTCACTCCCAGGCCGCCAAGGACTACCGCCCCTGCTCCCGCACCCGCCAATTTCAACAATTCCCGGCGTGTAAGCTTCATTATAATTCCTCCTGAGATTCTTTTTTCCAATTGAAAAATACTATTATAAAAAAGAGTTCTTGAATATCTCCCTACGCCCCTTTTTCATTTACTGGTATTGAAACAAGTTCAGGGTACTAAAATGAGACCAGTCACGAACATCACGACAATACTCGCAGAGACCAGCGCGGCATAGTAAGGTACCGGTCTGGTTTCATGTAGCGCACTCACTGTACCCTGGAGTTTAATGCCCGCGAGATATCCGGGGTAGAACAGAACCGCAGAGAAAAGTGACCACCAGAGTACCTCAACAGACAGAAAAGTCATCAATCCTCCCTGAGCGACAAAATTTTTCAAATACTGGCATGGAGCACATGCCAGACCGGCGAAATAATATGCCGTCCCTGAAAAAAGTACTCCCCCCCCTGCCACGATGCCGCCGGTTTTATTCTGATTCTTCGAAACCCGCTCAAACAGGGAAAATGCAACCGCTGTTGATGCGCCCAGTAGCAGTAGCGCAACGGCTGCGTTTGCACGGCACATAGGTGAACAACCGAGAACCGGAACAATAATCATCCTCGTCAATATAGCAAATAACGATATAATAAAAAATGATCCCGCCCTTCTGAACAGGCCGTATCCGATAGCCATCATGAACACTCCGGTTCCCGTCATTATCGAAGAAGCGAAGGGTGTACCGCCCATGCTGAGCACATCTTTAAAAAACACCTCGAAAAACCCCCATATTGATCCGAGAAGTAGTGCCACGCACATAAAGTTGAACATTGAGTACTTCTCCCTGTCAGCATTGTTGCTATTATTAAATTTCATTTTCTCTCCTTTGCCGGTCAGGCGATGTCATTATTCATAATTTGGTAAAACAATATGTTTCCGGGCAGAATAGCTGCCCGGAAACATCGCATTTATACTACCTTTTCCAATTTCACTGCACACGCTTTGTATTCCGCAGTTTTTGTTTCCGGGTCAAAGACATTGTTGGTAAGCCAGTTCGCATTACCATCACGGAAATGGAACGCCATCCATACAAGCCCCGGAGGGATCTGACCCGTTACCCGTGCCTTGACTTTGACGGTGCCGCGACGTGATGACACAATAACATATTCATTATTTTTTATTCCGAGTTTCGCAGCATCGGAAGGTGAAATATCTGCTGTTTCTTCAGGAAGTATCATATCCATTCCTGCCCGGCCAGTCTGTGTCCTCGAATGATAGTGGAAAAGCCGTCTGCCGGTACTCAATACAAAGGGATATTCCTCATCCTCAACTTCTGCGGGCGGTGTCCACTGAATTCCCTTAAAGAGACCCTTGCCACGGGAGAACTTACCATCCCTGTGCAGGAACGAGGTTCCCGGATGCTCTTCATTGGGACACGGCCACTGCAGCCCGTCCTGTTCAATACGATAGTACTTAATACCGCCGTATGCAGGGGCAAGGACAGAAAGTTCATTGTCCCATATTTCCCGTGCGCTTGACGATGCCCAATCATGTCCCATCCGCCGTGCGATTTCCTTGAAAATCCACCAGTTCGGTTTTGCCAGTCCCGGAGCCTGCTTGACTTTCCTCACCCGGTTTACCCGCCGTTCACTGCTGGTAAAGGTACCGTCGTCTTCACTCCAGGCAGCAGCGGGGAAAATGACATGTGCGAAGCGCGTTGTCTCCGTGGGGAAAATATCGTTACATACAAGAAACTCCGCGGAAGCAAGTTCGTGTTCGACATGGGTTATATTCGGTTCAGTGTTGGCGAGATTTTCTCCGAAAATGTAAAACGCTTTGACTTTCTTCGTCGGAAGACCTGCCATCATGTCAGGTATCATGAGACCCGGTTTTTGAGAAAGCTCGCTGACTCCCCAGGCCTTCATAAACTTCTCTTTCATCGCGGGATCATCAACTTTCTGATAACCCGGATACACATTGGGAAGCGCACCCATATCACAGGCACCCTGTACATTGTTCTGTCCGCGCAGCGGATTGACGCCTCCGCATTCAACTCCCATGTTTCCAAGAAGCATCTGCAGGTTCGCGGTGGACATAACATTGTTCTTGCCGCAGGTATGTTCTGTGATGCCGAGGGTATAGCACAGCATGCCCGGTTTAATGGATGCCATGGTCCGCGCTATTTCCCGCATAACATCTTCAGATACTCCGGAAATTTTTGACGCTTTATCCACGGGGTACTGCATTACCGCCGCTTTAAGGTTTTCGAATTCTTCAGTATTTTCTTCTACAAATTTTTTGTCATAAAGGTTTTCAGTGATGAGAACATGCATAAGGCCATTGAGGAATGCCACATCGGAACCAACTTTAATCTGGGCATAAATATCAGCCTTGTCCGCAAGGGCATGCCTTCTCGGGTCTGCCACGATGAGCTTCGCACCTTTGTTGACAGCACGTTTCACAAAATATGATGCCACAGGGTGTGCTTCGGTCATATTGGTGCCAATACAGAAGAAAAGCTTTGCGTTTTCAAATTCACTGAAAGAGTTTGTCATTGCGCCTGAACCGAAAGAAGTTGCCAGACCGGCAACTGTGGGAGCGTGTCAGGTTCGGGCACAGTGATCAATATTGTTGGTGCCAATTACCGCCCTGAAAAGTTTCTGCATATTATATGAATCTTCGTTGATGCTCCGCGCGCAGCTCACACCGGCAATCGCATCGGGGCCGTCTTTTTTAATTATTTCCTTAAATTTATTCGCGACTAAATCCAGGGCTTCATCCCACGAGGCCTCCCTGAAGTCTTTTCCCTCACGTATAAGCGGAGTCGTCAGGCGGTCTTTTGAATAAATAAAATCATATCCATACCTGCCCTTGACGCATAAATGTCCCTGATTCGGGCGAGCTCCTTCCACGCCGGTTACTCGCACAATCTGCTCGTCCTTGACATGAAGCTCAAGCTGACATCCGACACCACAGTAGGGACATGTTGTCCGGACTTTTTCGGTTTCCCATCTGCGGGCTTTCCCGAGGCCCTTTTTCTCAATCAGGGCCCCAACCGGACAAAGCTGCACGCATTCTCCGCACTGCACACAGCTGGATTCCCCCATGGGGATTCCCGTGTCGCATATCACCTGCGTATGGCCGCCCCTGAACCCGAAATCGAGCACTTCGTTTACCACCATCCGGTTGCATCCTTCAATGCAGCGACCGCATTCTATACACTTACCGGGATCCCGCAGGATAAAGGCCGATGAATCATCCTTCTCTTCCTTCTGCTCAACAAGGAACGCCGGAAATTCGATACCAAGATGGTATGCGGCGTCCTGCAGTTCGCAATCGCCGTTCATCTCGCAAATCATACAGTTGTGATTGCCATTTGCCAGAAGCATATTCACAACCATCTTCCGCGCTTCGATCACACGCGCCGTATCAGTCTGGACCCGCATCCCGTCAGTCGGGAAAAGAGAACAGGATGTCTGAAGACCTCTCATGCCGTCAACTTCAACCACGCATACGCGGCATTTGCTGAGCGGGCCAAGCCTTGGATGATAACACAGAGATGGAATATAAATGCCGTTTTCCCGTGCGATCTGGAGCACTGTTTTGCTCCCATCAAAGGCATACTCCTCGCCATTGATTATTAATGTTTTACTCATCGCATTTCCCCTTTTTTTATTCTTTTATCGCACCAGAGCTTCGAACTCCGGCCTGAACTTCGTTACCATTGCCTGTATCGGAACCGAGAACGCTTCCCCTGTGGGACACAGCGTAAGTCCCCGGATGTTGGCGCAGAGATGCAGGATGAGGTCAATATCCTCCCTTGTTCCTGTGCCATTCAGAAGTCCCCGAAGTTTGCTTTCGATGATACCGGACCCCTCCCTGCAGGGAGTACACTGGCCGCAGGATTCATGATGATAAAACTCTATCGTCCGCAGTGCCAGTTCCGGGATCGATACGGTATCGTTCACCACCATTATCCCCCCCGATCCGAGGGCAGTCCCCGCTTTCATGCATGAATCAAAATCAAGTGAAAGGTCTTCCGCTTCCTTCGCTGTGAGGATTGCCACGGAAAGCCCCCCCACAATAACGCCTTTCAGCTTACCCTTCACACCGCCCGCAGCCTCGAGTATCTCTTTCAATTTTGTACCCATTGGATACTCAAACACCCCCGGTTTGTTCACATGTCCGGAAACGCCGAATATTTTCGGGCCGTGGTTGTCCTTCACGCCGATATCCCCGAAGGCTTTCGCTCCTTTTAACACAATAAAGGGTACACAGGAAAGAGTCTCCACATTGTTGACCACCGTGGGGCACCCGTACAGGCCGTAGTTCGCGGGAAAAGGCGGTTTCGCCCTTGGGTTGCCTCTCTTCCCTTCAAGAGATTCAATCTGGGCAGTTTCATCTCCGCACACATAGGAACCCCCTCCTCTGTGAACAACGATATCGACATGTGAAAGCTGACCATCCTGTTTCGCTTCATCAATTGCTGTTTCCAGAATATCAGCAATCCACGAAAACTCCCCGCGAATATAGATAAATGACTTCTTCGCTCCAATCGCATGGGCGCTTATGGCAATCCCTTCAACAAGGAGATGCGGATTAAACTCCATAATCTGGCGGTCCTTAAAGGTGCCCGGTTCACCCTCATCAGCATTACAGATCAGGTACACCGGACGTGTATCATTTTTTGGAAGGAAGGACCATTTCATACCGGCAGGAAAACCGGCGCCCCCGCGTCCCCTTATCTGGGCTGATTTCACTTCATTAATAATGTCTTCCGGTTTCATCGAAAGGGCTTTTTTCAGGGAACTATATCCCCCTCCCGCCTTGTACGATGAGATGGTACGGCAGTCCTTTTTGGTACGGTCGTTAAACAGTATGCCGCACTTCGAGATCACGTTCATAGAAGGATCATTTTTCGGCTCACGGCCGTTTTTCAGATCATCGAGGAGGGCATCGGTTTTTTCAATGGTCATATTTTCAAAATAGCGGTCATTGACCTGAATCACCGGCCCCGTGGCGCATGAACCAAGGTCCTGCACTGTTGAAAGGGTGAACATACCATCAGCTGTCGTCTGCCCCACCGCGATGCCGAGTTTCCTGCTTATGTGCGCAACTATTTCGTCCGCACCGTGAAGAAAGCCGGGTACACAGGTATCAACCTGAAGGTGATATTTACCAACCGGCTTTGTGTTGAACATGGTATAATATGTTGCAATGCCATAGACCCGGTTTTTGCTCAATCCCACCGCTTTCCCGGCCTGTGTC
>JAKQCH010000553.1 GCA_029573825.1 Spirochaetota bacterium
CAAAAGGAACACAATGGACCGGAAACGAACCCTGATTATATCAAATGCCACCACTCTCATAAAACGGTATGGAATAAAAAAAACAACCATTGAAGACATCGCCAGAGAATGCAAGCTTACAACTTCAGCATTATATTATTACTTCAAAAACAAAGATGAAATCATTTCAGAAGTCTTTTTGCACATCCAGAAAGAAAAGATGAACAAAATGAAAAAGGAGCTGGAAAAACATTCCGGCGACTCCACAGACAAACTGGAGCATTATTTCTCAATACATCTCGATTTTATGATCAACTTCCGGAAAGAGTATTCCATTAATATGTACGACATTGCCGATCAGTACGATACGCTCAGGAAAGCAAGGGACCGCGGCTTACAGGAAGAAACAGATTTAGTAAAAGCCATCCTGGAAGAAGGCACCCGTGCAGGACTGCTGGCAATATCAAACATCGATCTCACCACAGAACTGATCAATCATCTCATCATCGGCATCTCTGATTTCATCCTGCATTGTGAAGACGACGCTCGCCTCAATAAATTCATTCAGGAGATGCCGGGTCAGATTATTCAGATCCTTCTGAAAGGTCTTGAGGTAAGAAAGGCATAAAAATATTTCCTATCGCTCATCAATCCCGGTATACTGCAATTCTTCAAGCCCCGGTGTGATGTAGGCCGGCCGGATAATTTTGTTCTGCACTATCTGCTCAAGACGGTGTGCCGACCATCCCGCGGTCCGTGCCATGGCAAAGACCGGCGTAAATATCTCGCGGGGAATACCGAGCATTGAGTAAAGAAACCCGGAATAATAATCGACATTGGCGCTGATCACCTTTTCCTTTCTTTCAGACAGAATACCTGTAGCGAGTTCCTCAACCTTTTCAAAAAGGAGAAATTCGTCGAAGCGCTCCTTCCGCCGCGCAAGTTCACGACAGAACCGTTTTAAAATTATGGCACGGGGATCAGAAAGAGTATACACTGCATGTCCAAACCCGTATATTTTTCCGCTTCCATCGCCGGCTTTATTTTCCAGTATCTTTTTTAAATAACCGGAAATTTCAGCATCATTACCCCAATCACTCACATGGGACTTCATGTCCTCCATCATCAGATCAACCGATTCATTTGCACCGCCATGGAGATGCCCGCTGAGGGAGGCAACACCGGCAGCAATTGACATATAGGTATTCGCACCGCTTGATGACACAACCCGCACGGTAAAGGTTGAATTATTCCCTCCGCCATGTTCAGCATGGAGGATAAGGGCAATATCAAACAGCATCGCTTCAAATGGGTCAGGAATATCTCCTGTAAGCATATACAGAAAATTTTCCGCCATTCCCAGTTCGGGCTTTGATCTGAGGACAACGAGATCACCCCCGTTCCGGAACTTTGTCATATTATAGTTGTTCGCAACAACCGAGGGGACTTTCGCGATGATATTAATACACTGTCGCGTCACATCTTCAATGTCAGTTGAATCAGCCCTGTCATCGAGACGGCTCATGTGAGAAATAAAACTGTGAAGCCCGTACATCTGGTTATCATTTTTCACATCTTCCATCAGGATTCTCCGTTCCTCACGGCTGAGCATCCTTCTCCGTGAAAGCTCCTCGGAAAAAAGATCAAGCTCCTCCCTGGTGGGCAGTGTTCCTGTAAGAAGCAGGTAGGCAATCTCTTCAAACCCAAAATGTTTTGTTTTCTCAAGGTTTTCGGCGATTGTGCTGACATTGTATCCGCAATAGTACAATTTTCCGTCGCACTGCTCAATATCGTAGATATCGTTTTCTGCATCACGGAGGAGTTTATGGTAACCGATAACAGAACCTTTCGTTGTGATCCCGGCGACGACACCTGTCCCGTCGGGATTCCGGAGACCGAGCTTAACGTTTTTTTCCTTAATCACTTCAGGAGGAATAAAATCGTACTCCTGGGCAAGTGTGCTTATTTTTTTCAGTATTGTATTCATTGACAACCTCTCACGTTACGGGACCACCGGATCACCATCTTCCCATTTTCTGCTTCTTTCATACAGCTGCAGGTGATTCGCCCTGAAAATGATTCTTTACGGCATCCGTTATAAAAACTGGCAGATGAAGCTATCGGCGAATGTACTATTAATGCAAGCTTTTTTATTGTGAAAATTATTTATTTAAAAAAAACCGAAATCTTCATTATTCGATTCGTATAGCATGATGAAATGATTGACAATTAATACCGCATTAATACATTTTAATATATTATATAGTATCTGTACTACATACAAAAAAATATGTTGCCATTTTTTATTATATACGTTGTACAATCATTTTCTGTCATTACAATACAATTAGTTCAACATGGAAATGGTTATCATCCTTGGATAATGAAAAGGTACTACCCGTGGCCAAAGGCGACAAGGGAGTCGACCTGTTTCCTCAGAGAAGTATTTTCGTGTTAGAAATACAGATTATTACTATCTCCCTTTCCCGTGTATGGAAGGAACGAATTTTTTTGATACTGCATCCGTCAATAATTGTCCTGCACATGTAGCCGGAGTATGCGACAGCCATGAAAAAGTATATTATTTCCCTTGCAATCAGCGCAGTCATCGCGATAATTATAAATCCCGCAGCGTTCCCCGTTGAGAGGAAAATTATTATCGGCAGGATTGAATGGGTATCTATTCCCAAACTTGGCCTTAATCTTCAGTCACGCATTGATACGGGGGCCCGAAAATGCTCTCTTCACGCTGTCAACGAACGTGAGATATCCGCGGGGAAAGACCTCTTCGTTGAATTCAACACTATCGACAACTCAGGCAGAACTATCCGCCTGAAATCGAAGGTGTGGAGAACAATAAAAATCCGCAGCACCGGCGGAGAATCCTCCCGCAGGTATATAATAAAGGAACGGATAACCATGGGCCCTTTCACCAGAGACGCCTTCATCAATCTGAACGACCGCAGCACACTGAAGTATAAATTTCTTGTGGGACGGAACTTTCTCAGGGGAAAATTCCTTGTAGACGTGTCGCAGTCCCACGTACTGGCAGATTGATTCCATGAATACACGTACCTGGATACTCGTAACCGTCCTTTTTATCATTTCACTGTTCCCTATTTTCTACAAAACCCAGATTCTGGGAGTGTCATTCCTGCCCACGGTACAGAAAGGTTTGTGGACCATTGAAGTTATCACCAGCATACAACCGTCAAACTCATTCCGGCGTATAAACTTCCCCATACCGAAACCCTCTGAACAGCTGACCATAAAGGACGCGAAATTCGACGGCAAAGGAATGGCGCTTACTATTAGCCGCAGTGCGGACGGCTACATCGGGACATGGCGGGGACGCGCGCACACAAAGCGCAGTGCATATTACAAAGTTATCCTCGGCACACGGGATATCCTGCAGCCGCTTCCCGGTCCCGATACTGCAACTGCATATTCTGACTTAATCCGGACC
>JAKQCH010000558.1 GCA_029573825.1 Spirochaetota bacterium
CGGCATTTCATGGAGGTGCTTGGCTTTCCCCCGAAGCAGTTCATCCGGCTCATCCGTTTTCAGAAGGCGATGGGCCTGCTGAAACACAATGATACGTGTAAAAACCTCGCCCACATAGCATATGATTCCGGATATTCCGATCAGGCCCATTTCATCAGGGATTTCAGGTCGCTGTCTGGAGAGTCCCCGTGTTTTTTCAGGAAATAATACCCGTGTCGCGTTTTTACAATACATGCCTGCGAGCATGGGTACCCTCTTCCGAATACGATACACGTAATGATACAGGGGCCGGAAGGTGCACGCGCAATAATCCTGCGCCCTCCCCCGGACCCGGATGACGAACGTTATGAGGAGGAATTATATGAATACCGCATCACAGGGCAGCACGCTCTGGTCACGGAGCGCATCCGATATTGCACGGATGATTCACAGTAAGGAGGTCTCCTGTACCGAGGTGGTACAGGCACATCTCAAGAGGATCGATGAGGTGAACCCCGCGGTGAACGCAGTAACCGCGGTTCTCGGTGAGGAGGCTATTGCCGCGGCAGAAGAAGCCGATGCCGCCCTCGCGAAAGGACACGCTCCCGGCTCCCTTTGCGGCGTGCCCTTCACAGTGAAGGGAAACATCGACCTCGTCGGGAGCGCCACCCCCCAGGGGATGATAATGTTGAAGGACGCGGTAAGTCCCGTCGATGCCCCGCACATCAGGTTTCTGAAATCGGCGGGGGCCATTCCGATTGCCCGTACCAACACGTCGGAAATGTGCTTCCGTCCCCATACCGACAATCCCCTGTACGGGCCCACCATGAATCCATGGGACCCTGCCCTCACGCCGGGCGGTTCCAGTGGCGGCGACGCTGTTGCAGTGGCTACAGGGATGGCCCCCCTTGGCATGGGGAACGATTACGGCGGCTCCCTCCGGGTCCCGTCGCAGTTCTGCGGAGTCGCCACCATCAAGCCCACCACGGGGCGTGTGGCGAGCCATTTCCATTTCATGCCCGGCTCACCGCTCCTCACCCTGCAGCTCTTTTTCTCCCAGGGCCCCATCGCCCGTACAGTCCCTGACCTGCGCCTTGCACTCCATGCGATGTGCGGATATGACCCCAGGGACCCGCACTGGTGCCCGGCACCCCTCGGGGTGTATCCCATGGACAGGAAACGTCCTGTTGTAGTGTGTACCTCGCCCGGCGGTGTGGACGCAGACCCCTTCACCGGCGCCGCCATGGAACGAGCGGCGCAGTGCCTTACGCAGGCGGGCTATACCGTTGAGGAAGCGGAACCGCCGCGCATCAGGGAAGGCGCCGACCTGCTGGTGCAGCTCATCGCCATGGAGACCCGCACCTTCCTCGCGCCCGTTACGGGCAACATGCAGCTCTCGGAAAACCTCACACGGTACGTTGAATACTTCTGCCGCCAGTTCCCGGACGACACCCTGGCAGCGTACATGGGTGGCTACTCCCTGCGGACAGACATTGCCCGGGAGTGGTGCGCCTTCTTCGAAAAATACCCGGTACTGGTTGCCCCCGGCTACCTGGGACCCGTGCCCGGCCCGGATTTCGACATTCAGAATGAAGAGGGGCTCCTCTCGTTTTTCAGGGGTTCCATGATGATATTCATGGCGAACCTGCTGGGCCTTCCGGCGGTGAGTGTGCCCATGGGGTTTCACGAGGGCCAGCCGGTGTCGGTGCAGGTGATCGCTAACAGGTTCAACGAAGACTTCTGTTTGGACGTGGCGGAGAATATTGAAGCCCGCACCGAACGACACACTCCTGTGACGCCCCTGTGGACCAATGCAGGCCAGTAACTGAAAACTGTGTGCGGTACGGAAATACAGCCCATACCATGAACAGGGCATACTTCACCGCAACCGCTTCACCCAATAAAAGAATAACCTCATCTCCCACAACCCTCCCCTGAACCGGGGGAGGTGGCCGGGCGCAGCAAGGCCGGAGGGGGTCACTCCATGCAGCCCCTCCGCGAGGCACGGACGCCGAGCCATGCCGACCCGGACACGGAGGGACGTGGGAGGCATGAGGGAGCGCATATCATGAACAGAAGTTCCTTCGCTTCCCTGCTGAACAGCAAGTATGGTGAATGCAGCTGCCGTAGCAAGGCCCACCGCCGTGTGAGGTGCGGGATGGGGGCCCCCCTGGGTGAAGGGCAGCGCCCTTCACCCAGGGACATGCAGTTCCTCACAGGGACACCGGATAATGGCAGGAATGCAAAGCCCTGTATGAACAGATCTCACATCATCTACCCACTGTAAAGTGCCCTCTGACAATCGATGATATTACCGAAGCCGGCATTCCGGGAAAGGGAAAAATCCTCTCACACAACGATAACTTTGTTGACAAACATTCGTTAAGTGCTCTTATTATGTCAAGAGGCAACCATGTTTTACAGAAGAAAAATATTATTAGCCCTGATTGAAGAATTCGGCAATACCATATTCAAACTGGAATTGCAGAAATACCTCTTTCTTTTTACGAGACTACAAAAAATCCCCGCCTATGATTTTATACCATATAAATACGGCTGTTATTCCTTTACAATAGCCAGTGATCTTTCTGCACTGGAAAATAAATATTATGTAAAACTCCATGACGATACAATCACCATGGTTGATAATAGTCCTTACTATAATGAACTAAATAGTGAAGATCAACGAAATATGAAAAGAATTGTCTCTCAAAAACTCAATAATATCGAAGAACTTCTTTATCATGTTTATCGTATTGCGCCATATTATGCAATAAACAGCAAAATGAAGGAAAGAATACTTAATCCGGAAGAGCTCAGTATAGTACACAATTCCAGGCCGAAGAAAACGGCGGCCTCTTTATCGACGATTGGGTATGAAGGTGTCAGTGTTGAAACCTATATAAATAAACTCATAAAAAATGATATACGGTGCCTGGTTGATGTCAGGAAAAATCCCCAAAGCATGAAATTCGGCTTTTCACGGAAAAGGCTGCAACACATTTGCGAAGAAGTCGGAATTACGTATATATCAATACCAGAACTGGGAATCGATGCCGACAAGCGGGAGAAACTCGTTACGCAGGAAGATTATGATGAATTATTTGAAAACTACCGGCTGCACAATTTGAAATACACCCACGATTCTCAGGAGCACGTCATTCAATTGCTGAATACGTACAGGAGAATAGCATTAACCTGTTTTGAAAAAGATATCAACAGGTGCCACAGAACTGTATTAGCAGATCATTTGTTAAAGAAATATCATCCCGTAGAAAAAATCGACCATTTATAAAATGTCCAAAGAAAAAGTACTCATAGCTGTTAAAACGTATCCAACATTTTCCAAAAGCTATGACGAGCTGGTATGTACAGCAGGCTTCAGGGAAGACGGTACTTTTATTCGCATCTATCCAATACCGTATAGAAAGCTTGATTACGATCAGCGATATAAAAAATATGAGTGGATTGCGTTAGATTTAGAAAAAAACACCTCTGACTTCAGACCGGAAAGCTTTAAACCAGTTGATATTGATACAATAACAAATCTAGAATTCATCGATACCGATAAAGGCACCTGGGAGAGAAGAAAAGAAATATGCCTTAAAAATGTTTACGATGACATGAGTTTACTTATTGAAGAAGCAAAAGATAGAAACATCTGCAGATCCCTGGCCGTTTTTAAGCCCGGAAAGATTCTGGAGTTCATCATTGAAGACGATGAAAAAGAGTGGAAAAAAGAAGAAGAAATAAGGATACGCAGAAATCAGCTGGATTTATTTCGCAGAAATACCAGTTTTGAGATTGTGAAGAAACTTCCATATAAGTTTTCGTACAAATTCCGGGATAAGAATGATCGCGAAAGCAAGTTGATGATTGCCGATTGGGAGGTTGGTCAACTCTTCTGGAATTGCCTGGAAAAACATGGGAGTGAAGAAAAGGCCTGCGCTGATGTTAAGAAACAGTATTATGATGTATTTGCTGAAAAAGATATTTATTTCTTCCTCGGAACAACGAAAGCATTTCATTACCCCTCAAAAAATCCTTTTATGATCATAGGTGTTTTCTATCCGAAGAAAGATGACCAGTTAAAGATGTTTTAGGAGATATCGAGTCGAGTAGATAATTTGACGCTCACATGAGTATATATATAAATGCAGCCCCTCAGCGAGGCACGACGCTAAACATCCCGGGGCAGAAACAAACCCTTACCGCAGGAGATGAAGTATCAGAGCAGTAAAAAATTGATTGATAATAAAACTCCTCCCCCTTATTATTCGTATACACATCAAAGATGTATAGAACAGAGAGGAACACATTGTAATGGCTGATAAACCGGCAGATACAATAACAGATGGTCTTATACAGGAG
>JAKQCH010000561.1 GCA_029573825.1 Spirochaetota bacterium
TTTTTTAATGACGGAGGATTCCGCTCCCTCTACGACAATGAAAAATCATTGCTGCTTTCCCACGGCGAACTTCTTGAAGCGATGGGGCGGGGCGGGATATCCGGTTCAGTGTGCATGGGGTTTCCCTGGGAGCAGGAAAAATACTGCCGTTCACAGAACGAATATTTCAGTCAGGTTGCCGATGAAAACAGGGGAGCGCTCTACACCTTCGGGTCAGTTCCTGTCAGGGGGGGCGCCGGGGTGTATAACGCAGTGAAGGAAATCAGTGCGCTGGGACTTCACGGTATCGGTGAAATCGCCTTTTATGAATGGGGCGATACTGTGGAGCGGGAACGGTATCTTCGGGAAATCTTCGATTGCGCGGGCGGCTTTTCCCTGCCGGTGTGCCTTCATGTCAATGAACCTGTGGGGCACCGGTATCCGGGGAAATATGATACTGATATGGCGATGCTCTCTGCTGTCATCACGGCACATCCCGACCTGCGGGTAATTCTGGCACACTGGGGCGGGGGGATATTGTTCTATGAGCTCATGCCTGAAGTGAAGGCTGCGTTCGGAAATGTGTTCTATGACACTGCTGCCACACCGTTCCTCTATGATCCTGCGGTGTATTCTGCGGCCCTTGCCATTGTATCTTCCCGAAAGATACTGTTTGGCTCTGATTACCCCCTTCTTGCGCCGGGCAGGTATTTCAGCGTTATAGAGGAACAGGTAGGGGAATCTGACAGGCAGAATATACTGTATGGCAATGCCCTGGGAATTCTTAACGGGTAATTTAAAAAAATCCATTGACTTTTACTTTTAATATTTTACGTTGCTATAAACTGATATAGTTGTACGTATCTGATAATTTGTTCTTGTTTTGTTGTTGGCGAAATGAAAGGTCCCGGTTATTCTGTTTTTAAGTACGGCGAATGGGTTGTAATTTTAGATGCCGATATGCGAAAATTGCGACGTGAAGTGTGTTAAGGTATAACAGGAGGACGATGATGGGGCTGCCTGGAAATTATGGTGAGCTTGAAGCGCTGAAAAAGAAATACCCTGAAAAGTTTGCCAGCGAAGATAATATTTTCAGCAATATTCACCGGGGCGACAGCATCTTTATCGGGACTGCCTGCAGTGAGCCGCAGTATCTGGTCAACTCCATGGTGAAGTATGTCGAATCGTATCCAAAAGCCTTTTTCGATGCGGAAGTGATTCAGGTGTGGACCCTGGGTGTCGCGCCCTATACCGATGAAAAGTTCAAAAGGAACTTCAGGCATAATTCATTTTTTGTCGGCGACAATACCCGTGAAGCGGTCAACCAGGGCCTCGCAGATTATACTCCCCTGTTCCTTTCACAGGTTCCCAACCTTTTTGAACAGGGAATTATCAATGTCGATGTCGCACTGATTCAGGTATCGCCGCCGGATAACCACGGATTTATGAGCCTTGGAATCAGTGTTGATATAGTCAAGGCCGCCTGTGAAAACGCGAAGCTCATCATCGCGCAGGTGAATTCACACATGCCCCGTGTCCACGGTAATACCTTTATCAGCATTGACGATGTCGATTTTATCATTCCCCACGAAGAGAAGGTTCTTGAATTCATCACTGATGTGCCGGATGATATCGCCCAGGGGATTGGACAGTATGTCTCCAGAATTATTGAGGACGGCGATACCCTCCAGGTGGGATACGGGAGTATGCCGAACGCCATTCTTGCGAACCTCTGCGATAAAAAAAACCTCGGTATCCATACGGAGCTCCTTTCGGAAGGCGTTGTGGACCTCATGAAGTGCGGGGCGGTCAACAACTCGCTGAAGTCAATTGACAAAGGAAAGACGGTGGCTTCGTTCTGCATGGGGACGGAGGAAACCTACGAGTTTATTCATGATAATCCCGCTGTTGAGTTCCGCACCATCAACTACACGAACAGCCCCCTTGTGATCGGGCAGCATCGTCGGATGGTTGCCATCAACGCGGCGCTGCAGATAGACCTTACGGGGCAGGCAACTGCGGAATCAATCGGTAGTATTTTTTACAGCGGGATCGGGGGACAGGCTGACTTTATGCGGGGAGCAATGATATCGCCCCATGGGAAGTCAATTCTTACCATGCGGTCAACATCCAATGACGGGGAGCATTCGCGCATTTATCCTTTTCTCAGCGAGGGGGCGGGTGTGTCGCTGATCCGGGGCGATGTTCATTATGTGGTCACGGAATACGGCATTGCCTATCTTCACGGTAAAAATATCCGCGAGCGCGCCATGTCCCTCATCGGGATTGCTCACCCGAAGTTCCGTTCCTGGCTAATTGAAGAGGCAAAGCGGCTCGGTCTTATATACAAGGACCAAGCCTTTATTCCGGGAAGGAAGGGGGAGTATCCGGAACACCTGGAGACCTACCGCACGACGAACAAAGGGGCGAAGGTGTTCATGCGGCCCGTCAAGATTGACGATGAGCCGATTCTCAAGGAATTCTTCTATTCACTTTCGGACCAAAGCATATACAGAAGATTTATCTCCAGCAGGAAGGAT
>JAKQCH010000565.1 GCA_029573825.1 Spirochaetota bacterium
GGAACGATAATAAGAATACGGGAGTATCAGGTAACCTTTCCACTGCTGCGGAAAGCATGAATCCCTGTGCTCTACACTCCAGCAAGCGGTAGTAATCATGAATGAAAACGGCACGGCACAACGAAGGCTATTTTTTGAACAGTTTTCCAGTGAATTTCTCACTGATGATTTCCCCCCTGAAGCGCCGGGAGAAAAAATTTCGGAACTGCAGCGCAAGGAAGTTGCATTCATCCTCTGCGTCCTTTCACGCGAAAGTGACCTCGACTCATTTGTTGACTTTCAGGCGCTATACCGGGAACAGGGTTTCGATGTCGAAAGCATATTCATTAACGACTACACCCCTTATATCTATCCTGATTTCGTGCAGGTTCTTGACTCCCTGAACGGCAATCTGAAATTCCGAAGCTGTATGGTATTGTCCTTCCGCGACACGGAGTATGCCGGGGTTACCGGCGCCGGCCTTCTTATCAGAAAGGGGAAATCCCCTAAAGACGCAATAGCCGTAATTAATAGAAATAAACATATCAACATCAACACCCGTGAAGCGTCATCATTTCTTCACTGCTTTAAAAAATATCTCGATCCTTCCTACGTTCTTCCTGAGAATGTGGACGATATAGCCGGCCTTCGCAGCATCTCTCCACTTGACCTCACCGCAAAACATCAGGGTGAGGCGGGGAAGGGACCAAAGAAAAAGAAAGGTAGTTCGGGGCGGGTCGATATCGACATCCCGGACCTGAGAGCCCGTGAAGAAGAGGAAGCCGCTGAACTGCCGGTATCCCCTGAAGAACTTGAATCATTCACAATACCTGAAACCGCTTCGCCGGAAGCTGCGGAAACTATGTTCCCGGAACACGAAACAGATGATGATCACCAGAACGGAATCCGGGAGATGGAAAAACTCCTTGAACGGGAAGAACCCTCTTTACCCGCTACTGCAGAAACGAGAGAGGAACCGGCGGAACTCACGCTCCTCCCGGACAGTACTCCGGAGATCTCAGGAGAACAACAGAAGTCAGTAACCATACTGCAGTTTCTCCGGAACGTGAAGCCCACAATCCGCTTCAAGCTGATATCCATCATTTCCCTGATTATTGTGCTTTCAATGGGAATCATGATTTTTCTCGCGACATTCTTTTTTCTCAGGGACAATAAAGTTCGGGTCCAGGAAAACAACCTCACCCTGTCAGGGGTCATTGCGCTGAAGGTGAAGGGCGACTTCATGTCGATTATTGAAAAGTCGAACCTCATGGCGGCAACCATGCTCCAGGAATTCAGGAGCGCGGACCAGAAGCGCCTGTTTACGGACCTCTTCTTTTCAAACGACAGGGACTTTATTTTTGTGGGTATTGCCGACAGAAATGGTGAATCAATTTCATTCCGGCGGTCTGTTGCGAACAGCGCATTTCTGCAGGAACGGCAGCTCACGACAGAATCCATTCGTAATATCAGCCAGTCAAACAACAAAGATATTTCCCGTGCTTTCACCGGTGAGGCGGTTATCCATAATGTTTCCAGGGATTTCCGTATACCGGTGATCGCCGTCAGCGTTCCATACGAACGGGACGGCAACCGAAATGTCAGATCAATTCTGGTGACATACCTGAAACTTGACCGCATCATATCGTCATTCAGCTTTTCCGGCATCACGGAAGCTTTTATGGTAAACGACAGGGGAGTGGTTATCGCACATCCCGACAACAACATGGTCCTTGCCCACACAAACCTCATGAAGCTTCCTATCGTGAAAATGATGATGACCAGCCGTATCAATAACGGCCAGAGCGGTTATACCGACGAAAAAGGCGTCGCCTTTCTCGGTTCTTTCAAAAAAATCGGTTTCGCAGGCGCCGGAGTTATCGCCACCGTACGAGAGGAACTTGCATTTCAGGAAGTATTCAATATTCAGAAACGGAATATTTTTATTCTTATCATTGTTCTCAATATATCAATTCTCATCGTGTATTTTTTCGGAAAAAGCCTCACGACACCGATCCTTCGGCTGTTCGGCGCCACGAAAAAAATCGAACAGGGCAACTTTAATGTCGATATCGAACCTACCACAAGGGACGAGATCGGTGACCTGACCCGTTCATTTATCGCGATGGGGAAAGGGCTTGAGGAACGCGAGAAAATGAAGGATGCCTTTGGAAAATTCGTGAACAAGGAAATCGCGGAGATGGTGCTCCGTGACGAGATCCGCCTCGGCGGAGAACGGAAAATGGCCGCGGTATTTTTCTCGGACATCAGGTCCTTCACCGCTATCTCCGAGAAACTTGAGCCGGAAGAGGTTGTGGAATTTCTGAATCATTACATGACACGGATGGTAAACTGTGTCAACAAAACCCACGGCGTGGTAGACAAGTTCATAGGGGATGCGATCATGGCGCTCTGGGGAACGCCGGTTTCACGCGGTAATGATGTTGAAAATGCGCTCAACGGCGCCCTTATGATGCGTCGCGAACTTCTGGATTTCAACAGTGACCGCGGCGGAGACAGAAAGCCGGTCATAAAAATCGGCTGCGGTATCAATTACGGCCCGGTGCTGGCGGGGCAGATCGGATCAGAGGACCGGATGGAGTATACCGTCATCGGGGATACCGTAAACCTCGCCTCCAGAATCGAAGCGTTGAATAAGCCCTTCGGAACCGATATCCTTATCACGGAGGAATCGTATCAGGCAATAAAGGACATCTTTCTTGTCGAACCAATGGAGAAAATCAAGGTAAAAGGGAAGGAGGCGCCACAGCAGATTTACTGTGTGCTCCGGAGAAATGATGATCCTTCCGGCCCCGCAACCCTGTCGGAACTTAAAAAACTCATAGGAACCGATGATGTTTCCTATGAAAGCGGAAAATCAAATCTCGATGAAGAAGAAAAGAAGTATGAGATTATTGAAAATTGACATCCTGGTCCTTTCCATTAGCGCCGTTATCATTACGACCTTTTCACTTCTTCTCTATCTTGATCTGACGAAAAGAATCGAGTTCGGGGCGACACAGCAGGTCGGAAATATAATTTTCAAACGTAAAGTCGCACAACGCAAGTACAACAGGCAGGTTATATGGGAGGAAGTGGAACAGAACCAGACACTCTATAACCGCGACTCCATACGTACCGCTGAAAACTCCGACGCCGTCATTAAGCTGAAAGACGGCACCCGCATCGAATTAGGAGAGAACAGTATGATCCTCCTGTCTCTCAGCAGCGATGCTATCAACATCAATTTCGCCCATGGTACAATTTACGCGAAACGGGACGCTGTCGGCTTGCAGGACCTCAAAAAGCTGACTATTCAAAGCAATAAAACCAGCGTTTCCATTGATACAAGTAATATTAAAGTATCAGAATCAATTGGGAAAGATATTCAGGTCATTGTGTCAAAAGGTACCGCAAATATTAAAACCGACAAGGAAGAACGTGTCGTAACCAGCCGTGAAAAAGCAACCATACGTTCAGCAACCGGTGAAATGACAGTTGAGAAAGTAGTATACCGCCTGATCCGGCCACTTCCCAATGAGTTTCTTGGAAATCCCGGTACCGTTATGCCGGTTGGATTTACATGGGACCAGAATAACTACCGTGGCCTATCCCGGTGTGAACTTTCACGGGACAGTGATTTTTCGGGAATTGTTCAGGCGACCGATACATCAGACAGTGCCGCCTCCTTTTCACTTTCTCCCGGCAATTATTACTGGCGTGTACGGGCAATAAAGGGGAAGGGGAAATCCTCGGAAAGTGAAACACGGCGCTTTACAATACTACAGGTCCGCCCCGTGACCTTACGTGCTCCTGAACATGCAAGTACCATTACGTATCTCAGGGAAACTCCCCTCATACAGCTTCAGTGGAACAAAAACAATTTTGCGACATCATACTTAATTGAAATCTCGAAATCACCGGACATGAAAAACACTGTACGCACAATAGAGAGCCTTGACACACGGATCGGACTTACGCTTGAGAAACCCGGAACGTATTTCTGGAAAGTATCACCGAAAAGCGGCGTTGTTTCACTCAATGAAAGCTGGTCAAGTGCGGTCAATTCATTTACCCTTGCACAACAGACAAGGTATCAACCGCCGCTACTGCATTTCCCCGGCAACAATGAAAAAATCAGCTCCCTTGAACTTGCCCACAGGAAACTACTCTTCAACTGGGAATCAAATTCTGAAATACGGGCATTCCGAATCATGATTGCAGCTGACAGGGCATTTTCTAAAGAGCTTATTACAAAGGACGTTGAAGCAAATTATTATTCCACCGGTTCGCCCCTTTCTCAGGGTACCTGGCACTGGAAAGTTGCCGCTCTCCACAACGGTACGCAGGTATCTGATTACTCAAATACAGGGTCATTTATTATTACCGGCAGGGAATCTGTTGAACTGCTGACACCTGCAGATTCAGAGATACTGTATCTAAAAAAAGATACAGAACAGTCCGGCATCGTGTTCTCATGGAGAAAAATATCAGTTCCCGGAACGTATAACGTGGAAATTTCAAATGACCGGAATTTCTCTAATATTTACAGAACGTTTAATTCCACAGGATACTCTGCACAGAGTAATAATATAACATCAGGATCATATTACTGGCGTGTAAGGTTTATCGGAGAAAAATCAGCAAAGGAGCTAACCCGGAGCATTGTACGTTCATTTACATTAAAAGCCCCCCTTGTTGCCCCTGAGCTTGTTTCACCGGTACACACCTCAATTGATATGAAAAACCGTACCGCTATCCCTTTCCGGTGGAAAAAAACCCGCGGAGCTACATCATATCATTTACAACTCTTTGCCGTTAAAGGTGGAATTCGCCATCTGGTATTCCATGAACGGACAGCCGGGAATGAATATAGATTTTCTCAATTAAAGCTTCTTGATCGCGGCGAGTATCTGTGGTCAATCAAAGCAACCCGCACAGAAGGAACCGGTGGTAAGATAGTACAGGAAAGTGCCGTTTCGCGGGGGCTGTTTACCATAAAACTTGATGTCCCCTATAAAAAACCGAAAATATTATCACCCCGGACACAGTACATACAGACACAATGAAACAAATTCTGATTACATGCATGCTATTTGCGGTCTGCCTGCAGGCGGCAGGGCAGGAACAACGGACACCCGGCACCGGTGAACCTCACGACAAAAGTGTTTTGTTTTTACAATGGGAACGTGTTGAAGAGGCAAAAGGATACAAAGTCCAGATTGTTGATAAAAACAATCGTGAGGTGCTGGATAAAATAACCGACACTGAATCAATCAACTTCAGGCTTCCCAACGGCAACTACAAATTCCGTGTCGGCGTGCTTAATGTATTCAGCAAGGTTGAATTATGGACAGAGTGGTCCACACTTACAGTCAAAAATCCGGTCCGCCCTGAATTTGAATCACTGAGCATAACACAGGGATACCGGGGCATGGAGATACAGGATATACAGCTTCAGGGCAAGAACATCCAGAAGGAAGGAAAAATTTTTCTTACGAAAGACAGCGCTGTCCTTACGCCGGAAAATTTGCGCCGAATTTCAGAAAACTCAATAACCTTCAATTTAAATCTCAGGAAAACACCGCCGGGAGAATACAACCTCATTCTGGAAAACCCGGGAGGCGCGCGTATAGTTTCCAGAAATATCTTCACTGTTGTTGATCCACAACCGCCTGTATTCGAATCAATGCTTGGCAGGGCTGGTAACATCGGATCAAAGGTGGAAGACATTATCGTGAAAGGGGATAATTTCAAAAAAGGAGCGAAAGTCTTTTTAAAAAATAATCAACAAAGAATTCAAGGTGAGAATATAATCTATGAATCGAAAGAGATTATACGTTTTGATGTTAATCTTCTGGGGAAAGAGGAGGGGAAATATGACCTTGTAATTGAAAACCCTGACACACTTCGACTGATACAAGCGGGAATATTTACCGTCAACCCAACATTACGCCATGTGCTGAAAAATGCTGTACGCAATAAGTATCCGGAATGTAACTGGAAAATACGTGTTGACTCGGGATACCAGACAATCCGTTCAAAACTGAAAACATATTTTAATGACAGTTCTTTCAATTTCAACGCGGCTTTCGGATCAGGTTTCAGCAATATTAATTTTCTAAAAGATATTCCTGTAATTACTAATTCCGGATGTGAAGCCGAACTCATGCATTCCGTATTCGAGGGAAAAACCTTTGCCCTTATTTCTGAATCGACTCTTACCGTGACTTCCGCAGGATTAAACCTTTATTACTCACCGAAAATTAATTTTGCGATTCGTCCCGTGTTCAGAATTGGAGGCGGTTTATCAAGATCAGTGATTCACGTTAAAACATCATCCGGGTCACATGAAACTCAATCCCGCGATCCGTATTATAAAGCAGGTATTTCCCTGGAATACCGTTTCACTCATTCATGGTTCTGCGAAGGGGGGATAGATTACATGGTTATCCAATACCTCGATGAACAGTTTGAATCACTTCGCTATTTTTTAGGGATTGGTTATATGTTCTAATGAGGGATCAGATAAATTTTCTTATGAGACATAATATATATTATCGGAAGTAATTACCCGAGGGATATGAATGACAAACGGCACCACAGATCTGCTACTATCATAAAAAATTCACTATACTATACCATATTATTGACAAATGGTTATCACATCATATTCTGTGACTGCCGGTTGCGTTTTATTTGTCCTGCGGGACGGCAACTGAATTCCCGGGTTACTTTGGTATGACAGATTATATAATTGTTCTCTCAGTTGCTATTATGGTGTTTTCAATCGCTTCGCTTTTTATCTTTGCCCGGGGCAAGTTCGTTGAAGGAGACGACAAGACAAAGGAAAAGAAAGCGGCACAGAAAACTGTCACTGCAAAAAGCACACCGGACCCTACCGATCAGCCCGATAGTACTAATACCGGTGCTGCTGGAGAATCTGCCGGAGATACTCCCCGTGACACATGAAAGCCTTCCAGTCTTATTCTGATGTAAGTTATTTTTTGTCAGTTGAGAATTCAGTTATTCGGTGAGATTATATAGCTGCCGTGCCCGTTGATGATACGGGTCCACCTTCAGGGCCTGCTCGGCATAGAACCGGGCTTTTCCTCTGTTGTTGTGTTTCCTGTATAACTCGGCAAGCGCCACAAAGGCATCGGTATTCATGGTATCGGCTTCAATTACCTTGAGGAACTGGTTTTTAGCCTTTACATCATCACCATCGGGATTTTTATAATAGAACATGCCGAGATACAAATTTACTTCCCCGGAGTCAGGATACAGTTCCAGGGCCTCACCGGCATATCGTATACCAT
>JAKQCH010000566.1 GCA_029573825.1 Spirochaetota bacterium
CATCTCGCTGGAAGTGTGCTGTTCGCCAGAAATCAGGGATGGTGACCGCAGCCTGCTTTTTCAGGGAGCATGTCTTTCAGGAGAATATCTGCGCCGTATCATTCCGGACCTTCCGCCGCTGAAGAGTAAAGGCACGCGGAAGCGCTCCCGGGAACACGGTTACGCTCCCTGCAGCTGCCTTGAATCACGCGACATAGGCGCCACCGGCACATGCACACACGGCTGCGTGTACTGCTACGCGAACAGGAACCGGAGACCATGTGCTCACGGAACAATATCGACATCCTCGCCCTGGCTTTCTCCTGATCCGCTCCCCATACCCTCCAGAATTTAAGTATATATTACCACAACTCAATGCAGTTTTTATATTCAATGCCGAAACCGGATACAGAAAATTCCCTGTATTTATGTTGACATGCATTTATTACCATGTAATACTTCCTCCATACTGCTGCATGGAGGATTGCGATGTCTACACAGCTCGATGTGTTTATCTACGGTCTGGTATACGTTCTGGTGTCCCTTGTGTTCGGAACAATGACGCTCTTTCTTGTCCTGAAGGGATTTAACGCCCTGACACGCGGCATTGATGACATGAAGGAGATTCGTCTTAATAATGTCGCGGTATCCCTCGTGAACGCCGCAATCGTCTTTTCCGTGGCGCTCTTTGTTTCGGAAGCGGTGGAGGCGGCGATGGAGGCCTTCAAAAACAACATCTTCCTCTTTGCGGGACAAACAGCTCTCGTTTATAAACTGAAAATCTACGGCATCATGCTGGCGCACCTTGTTCTTGCTGCATGTATATCCTTCCTTGTGCTCTGGTTATCTATTCAGATTTTTATCCACCTCACGCGATCCATCGACGAATTCACTGAGATCGGGAAGAACAATCAGGCGGTTGGTATATTTCTCGCGGTATTTATCATTTCCATGGCGCTGATTCTGAAACCGGGCGTCGGGAAACTCCTCAAGGGCATCGTTCCATTTCCTCAGGTTACCGGAACACCGCGTGTTTCACTCGTTGAGAACAGGAATTTTTTTGAAAGGTGTACTATTATCGCCCCGCTCCACAACACTCTGAAAAAGAATTCATGATATGAAAGGGTGAAATTCTTGAAAAAGAAGACCCATACATATTTTACGTTTACATATCTTCACTGCGCAGTTTTGTTATGCGCCTGCCTTTTCTTTACGCAATGCCTGAAACTCGATTTCACCTCAGAAGTCAAAGAACCTGACACCGCAAAAAAAACCGCGGATACGTCAGGGGTCACTGCTTCGGCGCCCTCCATTGAAGGGGGGGAGACCCGGACATTCACCTTTCCCGCAGACCGGCAGTATACCATAACGTTCTCAATTCCATTACGTGAAATTGCATCCGCTGAAAAGCTCCTCAAGGCAATCGACAATGAATCGAACAGGGGACTGCAGGGAACTATCCACGGGATTGACGGCAAAAACAAGGACTTCCTTCCGATTTACTGGCACAGAATATATCACGACATGTATGCGCTCTCCCGGCCCCTTATGCAGCGTCTCGCCGCACTGTTCCGTCAGATAAAAGAACAGCAGGGACTAACGGACATGCAGTTTCTGTATGTACTGGTGCGCTTTGTGCAGCACATGCAGTACGAGATACCGCCCGGCATCGGGATATACTCACCCGCCCGTGTCCTTTATGAACCGGGAAAAGGCGCTGACGATGATGCCGCCACACAGCAGAATCTGGGCTGGAACGGCTCCGGCGACTGCGATACCAAATCGCTGTTCCTTGTGCTGCTGCTCCGAGAGTGCGGATTCAGCGCCGTAGTCCTTGATTCCTATCGTTACCATCATGCCATGGCTGCAGTCAGCATGCCGGGCATTGACGGGAGCGCTGTTGAGCACCGCGGCCGCAGCTACTACGTCATTGAAACAACCTATCCCCCATGGAATGTCGGCCAGCTGCCGCAGCAGTACAGCGACCTGCAGTACTTTCTTCCTATAGACCCTGCGGAGCCATACGAGGGCGTCGAAAGGGTTATCTCACATTCGCGGGTCGATACAGATGCAACGCACGGCACAGGTTCCCAGGGACCATCGGAGCGCGAGCCTAACAATGAACGGGAAACTGCAGACCATACCGGCGTGCTGGTAATACGCGGTTCCCTCG
>JAKQCH010000568.1 GCA_029573825.1 Spirochaetota bacterium
TATTTCATCGTCTTTTCGTCAGGGTAGATGAAGGAGATGGTGACGAGTTCGCCTTTATCGATTTTTGCGATGAGCTCTGATGTGTTTGCTGTGTCTACATTCATAATATTCTGTCTGCTTTAATAATATTTTCTTTAATGAGTGTTGTCGCACTGGTCACTGTAGTAAAGGCGCATAATCATGAACAATGACCGGGTACTTCCAAAAACCCTGTAGAATACAGAAGTTGATTGCAACTAAACAACACCAATTACTTCGATTCCAGGCCTACAAGGGAATTGAAAACAGTTTTTAAAAGAGCCCTTATATTCATAAGGTTCAGCTGACATATTTGTCAATAGTGTTTTTTTATTCATACCGGAAAAGTACCGGATGCTTCACTATTGGATTATTTCGTATCTGTACATATAATCGGTAGATTTCCTGGAAAAATGAATTGATGTTTTCCAGTTGAGGGGGTGTTGTTAAACTATTTGCTGTTCAGAGAAACGAGAATGCCGGCTCCCAGCATTTCTATGGAGTAAACAACATCGCTGAAACGTTCCTGTCTGCTCAGGGAGAGCATTTTTTCCCTTTTTTCCCGGGCAATTTTGTTTTTTGTCCGGGTAATCGCGCTTTTCATGTCCTTATCAAACCACTTCATCTGGCATACCTGACGTTCGAGCTGCTCTTCGAATTCCTTTATTCTCTGGTCATAGGATGTGGTGATTTTATCAATTTCCATTGTGACAGGGTTTTCCATGTTGCGTTTAATCTCAGCTGCCCGCTTCTCTGCTTTATCGAAAATTTTCTCCCGTGATGACTCTATGTGTTCTTCGATGTTTGATGTGACCTGTCGTATCGCTGCTGCAGCAGTGCGTGACGGTGCGGTTTTATTGAATCGCTGCTCAATGACAAGCTTTTCAATTTCCGCGCATTCTTCACCGGTGAGTTGCCGTGAGACAGGGACGCACACCGGAACTAATTCCTGATGTGAGGATGATGAATGAAATGTAATAATGTAATATGAAACAAATCCGTAAAACGGCTTGTGGTAATTGATATACTGTATGCCTGTTTCTCCCCCGAAACTGCTCCCCTGGCATTCGGATATCAGGTGGTCGACTATCGGGTTGCCGAAAGCCAGAAATTCGAGATTTTCGTTGTCCAGTGCCCGGGCGCTGTCAAATGTTCCATGACGTTTCTTGGGAGATGATCCGTCAGGATATTTCTTTACGGGATACAACCGGGTAAGGGCATTCTTCTTCCCGATATATTCGTTGATAGATTCTGAGTTGTCCCTGAGGCGGCTGATGAATGACTCTATCCGTTTGTTGGAAATTTTTCGCTCATTCATCGTCGTTTTGTAATACTCGTCGTAATTAAAATCAAGTCGTGATGCAATTGCAAGATCGTTAAGCTTTTCATAACTCCGGCGTGCAGTCTCGACACGGGCGTCAATTTCAGCGTTGATTTTCCGGATGCTCTTCCGCTTTGATGCGATATCCATGAAAATACTGTTAAGGTTCAGTTCCTCTTCAATTTGTCCCAGCATGATGTCAGGTGTACCGATTGATTCTTCAAAGAGTTTCAATTTTCTCGTGAGCACCTCCAGGACACGCTCCGCAACGGTATCCGCGGTGGAGAAATTGTACACGAAGACATCCTTGGGCTGGCCGAAGCGGTGGATACGTCCGATCCGCTGTTCAATTTTCAGCGGAGACCATGGAAGGTCATAATTGATAAGTACGTTGCAGAATTGAAGGTTCCGTCCTTCGCCGCCGGCCTCTGTGGAAATGAGAATATCCGCCCTGTCTTTGAAATTCTGGATCGCATCCTCCTTCTGATTTTTATCCATGGAGCCGTTGAACAATTCCACTGAGAACTCGGAAAGGATGTTGTGTAAATACTCCTGCGTGGTCCGGAACTGTGTAAAAATAAGCACTTTCTTCACATTATTCTTTTTGAGACGCCTGATGATCTCAACAAGTTTCTCGCCCTTCTTGTTCAGGGTGATTGCGTCCGCAATTTGTATCAGATATTCGAGAACAGCAATTTCTTCACGTATTTCGCGGTAGGTCTTTTTTAGTATTTCATTGACCATTGTGTCGACATTTTCGTCTTCCTCGGCTTCAATCTCGTCCCAGGCGATATTTTTTCCGAGAGCGCTCTGTTTCAGGAGGTCTGTGTTCCCTGATTCAATGAGGGCGGCAAGGTGCTGCTTTCTGTTTTTCAGGGCGGATGAAAGGGCGAAGGATGATGAATCCAGGAGTTTCTGGAATACCGTCATGACAAAACCCACGGCACGGTTTTCCGACTGCATCGCCCGGTTAAACTCTTCAACGACATACCGTGTCGTCTCATCATAAAGAAGCCGTTCGTCAGTGTAC
>JAKQCH010000577.1 GCA_029573825.1 Spirochaetota bacterium
CCGCCGTTTCCCCCGACAAAAAGGCGCCAGCCGCTTTTCATTCCCACAAGGCCGATCTCCTTGATGCAGGATTCGGCGCACTGGTTGGGGCACCCGCTCACGCCCATCTTGAATTTATTCGGGGTCTCAAGTCCGTGATATTTTTTGTCCAGTGCGATACCCATGGAAAGGCTGTCCTGCTGTCCCATGCGGCAGAACGCGGTTCCGGGGCATGCCTTGATGCTCCGCACGCAGAGGCCGGTCCCCGCGCCCTGCACCATGGCGAGGTCCTTCCAGAGGGCGTCCACATCCTCTTCCTTTATTCCAACAAGTGCAATCCGCGCGGCGCTGGTGAGCTTCATCGCGGCCACATTATATTTTTCCGCAACATCCGCGAGTCGCCGCAGGGTTTCCGGGGTGATGACCCCACAGGGCACATGGGGCGCCACCGCGTATGTTTCCTTATCGCGTTGCAGTATAACTCCTTTTTCTCCGTCCTCAAGCATTGTGTCCTCCTTCGGCAGTGCCTATATCGGTATCTGAATAATATTATTCCAAAGCAAAATTCGTTGAATGCAGTATAGCTGTTTGCGGAGAAATAATCAATGCCTTTTTTCGGGAATTCTGTATGCGGGGTTTTGGGGTAGCAATTAATGTGACATAATCCAGAACTGGTTTTTTGATACAGCGGATTATATCGGCCCCCTTGAAAAATGCGCCGGTTTTTTGTATTATTCCATAATGGCAGCGTGGAGACGTTTCTTTTCCACGGCCGGTGGATGTGAAATTTAATGAAGCGAGGATACTTCAATGTATACAATCGTACTGCTCCGTCATGGAGAAAGCGTGTGGAATAAAGAGAATCGTTTTACGGGATGGACCGATGTGGACCTCTCGGAGAAGGGGGTGCAGGAGGCTCACGAGGCGGGGAGGCTGCTCCGCGAAGGAGGGTATGCGTTTGACGTGGCATTCACGTCGGTGCTGAAGCGGGCAATCAGGACGCTCTGGATTGTGCTGGATGACCTTGACCAGATGTGGATTCCCGTGTACCGAAGCTGGCGCCTCAATGAACGGCACTACGGTGCGCTTCAGGGGCTCAACAAGGCGGAAACCGCGGAGAAGCATAGTGAGGAGCAGGTGCATATCTGGAGAAGGAGTTATGATGTTCGCCCGCCGCTCCTCGATGAGAATGACGACCGCTATCCTGGGAATGACGCGATGTACCGGAACCTTCTGGAAAAAGACCTTCCCCGCGGGGAGTGCCTGAAGGACACCGTGGAACGGTTTCTCCCGTACTGGCGTGATGTGATCATGCCTTCCGTGAAATCCGGAGAGAGGGTGCTTATTGCTGCTCATGGCAACAGCCTCCGCGCTCTTGTGAAGCATCTTGACAATGTCAGCGACGAGGAAATCTCCGGGCTCAATATTCCCACCGGGGTACCCCTGGTGTATGAGCTCGATAAAGATCTCAGGCCAATGAAGCACTATTATCTTGGAGACCAGGATGCGGTGCGGAAGGCAATTGAAGGGGTCGCAGCACAGGGGAAGGTGAAGTAATATTTTACGGGGAACGGTCTTTCCAGTTCCACCATTTCAGAAGTTCCGGATCGGGGCTTTCATCTGACGCGAAGTACACCGCGCACCTGAACACGTAGAGCATGCACCGGTCCACCGGTGCTCCCCGCAGGGCGCAGAATTCATCATAGAGCGCTTCAGGGCTGCGGCCCCTCAGGTCCGGTACATCACGTATCCCCAGGTCCCAGAGGTCCCGGGCAATGGATTTCCCTACGCCCGGGATGGTCTGCAGCGTTTTCAGGACAGTGCGCATTGTGCTGTGGTCGTCAGGG
>JAKQCH010000579.1 GCA_029573825.1 Spirochaetota bacterium
CCTGTTATGTACATTGTAATCCCGTATATGGCCGTGGTGACAAACATCGAACTGTGAAAGTCACCCATCAGGTCCTGTATCAGAAGAGCAATAGTTACGGCCAATGTCGAATTACGCAGCCCCACCTCTATTGAGATCGCCCTGATTTGATAATTTTCCACTTTAAATGGTTTGGGAAAAAAAGCTGCAACAAACATGCCCACCACCGACAGGGCAACAACCATGATGTAAAAAGCCGGACTGTATCGTGCGGTATCCAGAAACTTTTCAGCGTTAGTAAAAATTCCCACACCAATGACCAGTAAAAGAGCCACTACTCCGAGAGCGGAAAAAAATGGAGTGGCCTTAACGGCGAATTGCAGCCACTTCCTGCGGATGCTCATTCCGAGGATAAGGGGAACAAGCACAAGGCCGACTATCGTCTGTACAATCAACCCCGTGGGCACTTTGACATCGGGGATATTTGCGCAAAAGACCGTAAGTATGAAGGGAGTAAAGAAAAGTGCCAGAACAGTGGAAACAGAAGTCAGAGAAACGGAAAGGGCAAGATCCCCTTTTGCGTAGTACGTCATCAGGTTTGAGGTGACACCCCCCGGACAGGCGCAGATCAGCACAATCCCTGCGTAAATAAAGGGGAAGCTGTGATAGAAACCGACAGCATACGCCATGCCCAGGGCCAGGAGAGGCATCAACAGCCATTGCAGAAATATTCCGATTATTATACCCCGTGGTTTCTGCAGCACCAGCTTGAAGTCGTTTATGGTGAGATTAAGACCCATCCCTAACATCACGAAAAAAAACATGAACACGATCGATATTTTAAACACACGATCCAGCATTAACTGCTCCGGCCGCTGCAGAAAACGGATAAAGGAAAAGGTCCTTCCGTCAATTGTGCTTTCTGCGACGAGGGCATTGAATACAAGTTTATGCCCAAGCATATTCGCAAGTCCGGAGTAATAATCAGCCGCTCCCCCTGAAGGAACCGAGACTACATGGAGTTTACCGTCCAGGCGGCGCACCATAAATATCCCGGACACATCAGTGCCGGTTCCGGTGGAAGCTGATTCCAAAAACCGCAGGTTTCCTTCAAATGTTGCTTTTCCGGCATTGTCCCAGTTGATTTGTTCACCCTGAAGCGCCAGTTGACTAATTATGGTTGAATTCGAATCCCGTGCAGCCCGGGAGAGATCGCGGTAAAGCTGCTCGCCCGCAAATGCCCCCGCTGTATTAAAAATGAGTACCGTCGCAAAACAGAGCATCATCAATACGATCCTGAGAGATTTTATTGCCCGTAAAATATTCTTACTCATTACCGATCTCCTTAGTATAATACTCAATCCCGAGGCGGGAAAATGACCATAATGGCCCCGTACAGTATACCGAATCATTCCGGTCTCTCATGACTGATATGAGGACCTGCTTCATGAATTTCTGCCGTGTATACCCGGCCGGTACCACGTTATATTCCGGTGTAACAGCCGGAGAATAATGATCTTTGTGTCACTATCAATGCAAAATTTCGCGAAGCAGCCAATGACCACGTCCATATAATGACGGGGGGTTATGAATTGCAAGAAAAAAATTGGACTAACCAATTTTATCGTCGGGTGGAACCACAGCATGGTCCCGGAAAAAAATAATGTACTCGACACAATTCCCCTGAGTATTGTAATTCTGCAATGTAGAGTCGGGCAACAATGTACCCGCACGCATTATTCGAAACGGAGATACCCATGAAACCATATAAAAAAGAATTCATTCAGTTCCTGCTGGAAATGAAGGCCCTGAAGTTCGGCGAATTCACGCTGAAGTCCGGAAGGCTTTCCCCCTACTTCCTGAACACCGGCATGCTCCACACCGGGCGTTCAATCAACAGGCTGGGAAGCTTCTACGCAAGCACCATCGTGGACAACGTGAGGGGCGACTATTCCGCGGTATTCGGCCCGGCCTACAAGGGAATCCCTCTCGCCATTGCGGCAGTGAACGCCCTCTATGCAGAGCACGGCATTGACGTGGACTACGCCTTCAACCGCAAGGAAGCCAAGGACCACGGCGACAAGGGGCTCATCGTCGGGAAGGAACTTTCGTCTGACGATACCCTCGTGCTGGTTGACGATGTCATCACCGCGGGCACCGCGGTGCGTGAGTCATTGGACCTTCTGGCGGCCCAGGGCAACCCGAAGCTTGCCGCGGTAATCGTATCTGTGGACAGAATGGAAAAGGGCACCGGCGAGAAATCAGCCATTCAGGAGATTTCGGAATCGACGGGGATTTCCTTTTACCCCATCGTCACCATTATCGATATCATCGAATATCTCAGGGACCCGGCGCTGAAACCTGAGCACGGCATCGGCGATGAGATGATTGACAAAATGGAAGCATACCGCGCGACCTACGGCGTCGGCTGATATCCATGTCACGGAGTGCGGGGAATTGCCTTTGTGCGCTCCGTGAATTTTCACCCGGTAACAAAATTTTTACTGCGTGGGTCGATATCACCCCGCCATCCCTGAGGGGACATAATTTTTAAGTTGAACTATTCCGTCCCCTGCATCATACTTGCCCGATGAGCAAATTACTGCATATAACCCCGGCACAGGTTCTGTTATGAAACTACCGACGATCCCCGCCGTGAACACCTTCACGGCACCAGTGATAATTACCGCGGTCATACTGACGCTGTTTTCCTCGTGCGACTCCAGGGGTATAAGTACCGTCACCAATCCGCCGAAGCCCACCGCCGACAACACCCGGCGCCTCTGCTACGGGAACAAGCGGCTTGTGGTGGCGGTTCCGGCACAGGGCTCCCGCGGGAAACACCATATCTACGAGGGCATCCATATCCGTCCGCTGCAGACATACCGATACCTCTTTACCATTGACGATATCTACATTGAACATTACCACCGGGCGGAGTACAGCAAAGGAACCCTGTACATTCTCCGCCGCATTGGATCAACTGACCCGAAGGTGAATGACTGGCATGATGAACTCTGGTCATACCGTGAAGACCTTTCGGGTAAAAAACTGTTCTCTGCCCGGGGAATCGACTTCAGAATTTCACCGGACGAATCAACCGCCGCGGTGCTGTCCACGGACCGCGGCAATAACGAGGCCCTTTCCTTCATCAACATCAGTAACGGGAAAACTGTGCGCACGTTTACCCGTGAAAGTTTTACCCCTTCACCGCGAAGCAGCGACAGCGATAAACACATCAATCCCCTCACATGGTCCCGTGACGGCGGGTATTTCTGGTGCGACATCTCTTTCACCGTAACACCGGAGA
>JAKQCH010000590.1 GCA_029573825.1 Spirochaetota bacterium
CCCGCTGCCCCTCGGCATTGGTAGTAACAAAGTGCTTGTCACGGGTATCCTTTATACGCTTCGCGACTTTCTCTATCATCCAATCCCAGCTCTTTTCTTCCCACCGCTCGCTGAAAGGTGCGCGGTACAGGGGTTTCAGTAGTCGATGGTCACTGTTGATCATTGAAAGCATCGTTGATCCTTTTGCGCACAGCGCACCTTCACTGATCGGATAGCCAGGATCGCCCTCAGTGCTCACCACTTTGCCGCCCTTCACATGTGCAATAAAATGGCAGCTTACAGAGCAAAAAGGACATATTGAAATGACCTCCCGGGCCCCCTTTATCTTAAGCTTTTTCGCATACGATTCGGTAATTAAATAATTCACTCCCAGGCCGCCAAGGACTATCGCCCCGGCTCCCGCACCCGCCAATTTCAACAATTCCCGGCGTGTAAGCTTCATTATAATTCCTCCTGAGATTCTTTTTTCCAATTATAAAAAAATCTATTACAAAAAGAGTTCCTGAATATCTCCCAAGGCCCCTTTTTCACTTACTGATATTGAAACGACTTCAGGGCACAAGAATAAGACCAGTCACAACCATCATTACAATACTCGCAGAAACCAGAGCTGCATAATAGGGTACCGGTCTGGCTTCATGAAGCGTACTCGCTACACCCTGAAGTTTAATGCCCGCGAGGTATCCGGGGTAGAAAAGAACAGCAGAAAAAAGCGACCACCAGAGTACCTCCACCGACAGAAAGGTCATCAATCCACCCTGAGCGGCAAAATTTTTCAAATACTGGCATGGAGCACATGCCAGACCGGCGAAATAGAATGCCGTTCCTGAAAGAAGTACTCCTCCCCCTGCCACAATGCCGCCGGTTTTATTCTGATTCTTAGAAACCCTCTCAAACAGGGAAAATGCAACTGCCGTTGATGCGCCCAGGAGCAGGAGCGCAACGACTGCGTTTGCACGGCATATTGGTGAACAACCGAGAACCGGAACAATTATCATCCTCGTGAATATTGAAAACACCGATATAATAAAAAATGATCCCGCCCTTTTGAACAGGCCGTATCCTATTGCCATCATGAACACTCCGATTCCCGTCATTATCGAAGAAGCGAAGGGTGTACCGCCCATGCTGAGCACATCTTTAAAAAACACCTCAAAAAAACCCCATATTGATCCGAGAAGAAGTGCCACGCACAAAAAATTGAACATTGAGTACTTCTCCCTTTCAGCATTGTTACGATTATTAAATTTCATTTTCTCTCCTTTGCCGGTCAGGCGATGTCATTATTCATAATCTGGTAAAACAATATGTTTCCGGGCAGATTAGCTGCCCGGAAACATCGCATTTATACTGCCTTTTCCAATTTCACAGCACACGCTTTGTATTCCGCGGTTTTTGTTTCAGGGTCAAAGACATTGTTGGTAAGCCAGTTCGCATTCCCATCGCGGAAATGGAACGCCATCCATACAAGCCCCGGAGGAATCTGACCCGTTACCCGTGCCTTGACTTTGACGGTGCCGCGCCTTGATGAAACAATAACATATTCATTATTTTTTATTCCGAGTTTTGCAGCGTCGGAAGGTGAAATA
>JAKQCH010000595.1 GCA_029573825.1 Spirochaetota bacterium
CTTTCCCGCAGTGACTCCTCAACCTTTTTACGATCAGTCACATCCCGTGAACTGAACAGCAACTCCACCACATTTCCGTTTTCATCATTGATAAACCGCCCCACGGTCTCAAGCCAGATATAACTCCCATCCGCGCATCGATACCGGTATTCGGCTTTTTTATTGTCCCTCCCCGCGGCAAGGGAGTCCTCAAAAGCGGCTGATATGTCCGGAAGATCATCAGGATGAACAAACTCCATCGCGTTTCTGCCAATCAGGGAATCGAGGTCATACCCTAAAATCTGATGCGATCTGCCGACAAATTTAAAAAATCCCAGGGGGTCAGTCAACGCCACAAGGTCGAACATATTGTCGGTGATGTTCTGCAGCAACCGGGTTTTCTCTTTCAGGGACTCTCCTATCTCCTTCCGTGCGGTGATGTCAGTGGCGATGCTCAATATCGCAGGCTGTCCTCCCCAGTTCACCTTCTTCGCCACAACCTCAAGGGAAAGAATCGAACCATCCTTCATACAGTGACCGACCTCGAATGAAGCTTCCCCGTTTTCCTCTATCTGCCGCACTCTGTCAGCATAGAGTTCATTGCTTGGGGGAATATCGATCTCGCTGAGATTTTTTTCCATAAATTCAGCCTGTTCAAAACCATGGATGTTAAAGGTTTTGCGATTCGCGTACAGGAACCTGCCGCTGGGATCATGGACAGTTATTGAGCTGGGAGCATTATCCAGCATCTCTGACATAACCCGCATGCGTTCTTCAGCCAGTTTCTGCTCGGTGATATCCGATGATACACCGCACAGCCCGATGGGTTTACCGCTCTGATCGTGGATAATCTGGGTCCTGCTGAGTAATGTCCGGGGCTCGCCGCCAGCTTTATAATTTACGACTTCCCCCTGCCAGCTTCCTTCCTGTAATGTTGTTGCAAGAATCTCTTTCTGCGCAGCGCCCCGCCCGGGGTCTTCACCAAAGATTTCAATTGACTGGTTCAGCAGCTGTTCCCGCGGACGTCCCAAGGTTTTGGCCACAGCGCTGTTCACATACATGATGTTCCCCTCAAAATCAGTTACCGCCACGCTATCATGGATTTGATCCAGAATGAGAGACTGAAGAAACAGCTCCTTTTCTTTGGCTTCATCCTTCTTTTTCATATCAAAAAGCCGGAACGCCATTTTGATTGAAGCAAGAAGCACAGTTTCACCGGTGTTTTTTACGATATAGCCGTACGAGGTAATCCCCTCGGTCTTCGCAACAATTTCCGGTTCAATATGGGATGATAAAAACACAAGAGGGAGGTCATGTTCTCTGAGAATTTCCACAGCGGCCTCAGTGCCGTCCATTCCATGTCCCAGATCAATATCCATGAGTATGAGATCAATCACAGGTTCTTCCGCTACAACACGAACGGCCTTTTCGCCGGTGTTCGCATGTACAACAGCATATCCATACTTCTCAAGAGTAGATTTTTCCGCCATCGCGATAATGGCTTCATCTTCCACAAGAAGGATTGTTTTGGGATTATCATTTGTCATATTGATGGCTGCCCTGCGGTTCACCGAGCCTTTTATCATTTCGGGATACAGTAGTTCTTACATCGAAAATAATAGCTTTTTTTCGAAATAAGGTCAACTGATTTTCCCTTAAAAGCTTCGATGAAACTATACTACGTTAGCTCACCCTCTATCGAAATGATCATCACACGTATTCGACAACAGCTTTAATTCTCCCGGACATAAGGACTATTATAAAAAAAATTAAATTTTTTTGTATTTATATACAAAAACAGGATAATATATATTAACAGTGAAAAATACTATCATGAAAAAGTATATCTATATAATAGCAGCAGTTGTCATAGTACTCACCGCAGGAGTTCACTGCGGGGGAGACAGTTCTTCAGATTCAGATACAACGGTTATCTCCCTTGCCTTTGAAAGGATAGAAAACGCCGGCCTTGATCCATTTAAAGTGACTGCGACAATAACAACAAACGGCACCCCGGTAACCGGGGTTGACCTTGCTCCTGTTGTCCCGAAAGGTACGGTTTCAGCTATTACCGACAATGGCGACGGTACCTATTCCTTTACCGTTACTCCCCCTGAAACCGGTGAATACCCTGTTACGGTATCATATAACGGGTCATCCGTTACCAGAACAGCCCTGGTGCTTCTCTCTGTCCACCCGGACTGGGGGCAGCCCATGGCGGTACCCGGTAATTATGTAAACACCGAAGGATATGAAGACGGCGTCACCATCAGTCCTGATGGTGAGTACCTCTTTGTGCAGTACGGCCCCCACTATTTCAGCGGATTTCTCCTTTCTTTACTCAATTGCGGAGGTGTGAGGACAAATGCACCCTGCAATACCCATGTCTGGACAAACTGCACAAAGGGCCCTGTGTCATCCCCCGAGCGGCCCGGATTTTTTACCGGCCGGATACGCAACGGCGGCCTGCTTCACAACTCAAACCTGTTTCAGGTAGGTGAAGGGGCTGTTCCTGTTTTTGCCCCCATAACCATGTTTTACGGTTTTAAACGGCAGGCAGACGGGACTTTTGGGGAGCCGTTTTATATCGCTTTTCTTGATGAAAATGATGCCATAATAAATCCCTTCGGCATGAGTTTCCGAATGAACAGTGACGGAACAGCCACTATGATATTCAGCATGGATGATTCCTCCCAGCAATCACCGGTAGTTACGGGAGTTGCCGATGGTACAGTTGACAGTAAATTTGATGTGTACACAACAACCATAACACCGGGGCAAAATACTGTACTCGGGAAATACACCCCGGGAGCCGCTTCTGGAATAACAAACAGAGACACTCCTTTTAATGCTGTACTCATAGACTTCGGATCAACGGGAATTAACGGAAATCACGGCACACAGGGAAACCCCCACCTGTATTATCTTCCTGACGGCACAGTAAACTCAATATGGACCGATGACGAATATGATGACGACGATGCAATTGCTGACAACGACAGTGACGTAAAGGACATTTCAGTATATGTGCTGACCGGCAGCTTCCCTTCGGGAACATGGACAAAAGTCGTACTTCCATCACCGGTCAATACAACAGGGGAAGAGATACAGCCCTTCTTTGACGGCACAGCATTATACTACACAAAGGACACAAATATTTTCATGTCATCATTCTCGGGAGAAAAAACACCTGCAGGATACGGAGACACTTCCAAATGGGCAGGACCTTCACAGGTCCTCGGGAAGGACAGTTCAACACACATCGGTTCAATTATCGCAATCGGGGAACCAACTCTGTGTACCTACCGCGGGGAGAAATATCTGTATTTTGTATACGCGGTAATACGGGACAATACAGACCCTTCGGGCCTTCCTGATCTGAATATGCAGGCGGGTTTTATAAGACAAAAATAGTGTCTTTCGCAATTCATTCCTGAATTCAGGCAATTCCCGGTACATCAGGTGACAGGACACACATTTGATATCTTCACCACCATCACCACCCCATCCATCGAAGCCGCTGCGTCATAGGCCTCCCGGAGGGCACGGAATAGGGCGTCCGATTCGCCTGTAATGACGGTACTCATGGCTCCTGTGGTTATGGCAAGATTATACTTCCTGAATATTTCGATACATCGATATATACGTGTACCGATATCCTCAACCCCAAGGGGATAGAGACTGACTTCCATGGAGGACATCATACCGTCACCTTCCCCACAAGGAAATTGCCTAAACAGGGCGCCACGAGGGACCCCGCCCTATCGAGAAATTCAGCAGTACACAACAGGGATTCATACGGCAGCGCGAATGTCGATCCGGTCACCACCGAGGGCCCCAGGGTTTTCAGGATTTTTTTTAATTCATACCATGAAAAAAAATGTGCCCGGTGAAATACCGGATCTTTCCCGCCCCTGATTATTCTGGTAAGACCCATATAGGAATAGCGGTTTAAAACACCCGCAAGAATGATGCCTCCCGGCCTCACAAGTGATTTCATTTTGTTCAGCGCCGCCGTACAATCCGGGATAAATTCCAGCGATGTTATTGCAACCGCCATGTCAAATTTTCCCCGGACATCAGCGCTTATAAAATCTTCCTGAATAAACGCGGCATTCCTGATTTGTTTGGAACGCGCAACAGATATCATTTCCGCCGAGACATCTATACCCGTCACATGAAACCCTTTTTCCGAAAACCACCTTGTCCAATGGCCGGTGCCCGGACCAACTTCCAGGACACGGGTATAGTCATCAGGGGACGGGAGAAATCTCTCAACCGCCTTCTTTTCCTGCTGATCCATTCTTTCACCAACAGGCGAGTTATACCAGGAATCATACCCCACGGCAATAGCGTCAAAATCAAATCTGGACGGCATCATCACCGCTCCTCATCATAAATATGAATAATCATCAGATCTCCGGAATGGACTTCAATAAAAGCCTTCTCATCATCAAGAATATTGCTTATACCCCTTCCCGATCTTTTTAGAATCTCCCCGTTAAGCGGATATTTGAGATTCTTTCCTGTGCAGCGAACCTCTTTTGATACAGGCAGAAGCGAGAGCAAATCACCCCTCTTCCCGGCGATACACACACTCTGCCCGGCACTACAGCATTCCATGGTTGTACCCGGGTCACATATCCTGAGCTGATGCGGATACGATGCCAGCAGAAACATATTACACAGTGCATGATCGATCCTGCCCCCAAGGGCCCCATACATGTCAATGCATTCCACACCCTGTGCAATTGCATGCCGAATGGCGAGTTCCGCGTCGGTGAAGTCTTTTTCAGGTGGGAAAGATATAATTTCTATATCATCAGGCACTGTACCGGAGGAATCCAGATCACCGATCACAACACCGGGCCTGACTCCTGCCTTCATGAGATGATCAGATCCGCCGTTTGCCGCGATAATATAATCATAGCCCTCAAGACACCTTTTCAGCCATAAATAATCTCCCACAAGACCGTTGCACACTATTGCGCATGTTGTATCGGCATTCATATCATGTTTTCCAAAATAAACTGCGTTCAGTTTTTTCCTGTCACACTATCTGAGGAATGTGTTGGACTTTCAATTTTTTCGAGTTTTCCTGCAAGAAATTTTTGTGCAACATCTTTTACGGTTATATCACCCTCCGGCACCTTGTAAATATCAATTAAATTATCCCGCAAAATATGAAAAGAGATCTCTCCGATTTCAACTGTTAAGAGAATATCAATATTATAATGAATGATGGATTTAATAACATTCAACCCGATGCGTTTGTCCTTTCCCAGAAATTCATTTAAATAAAAATCTTCAATTTCAAATACTCCCTCATGAATTGTTATTATGATAAAATATTTCGATTTGCCAAAATGGTCATACACCCGTGATTCAAGACCGTTCACATCCTTTACCGGAATGACCGCCCGATACACCTCGTTTTTCGCCGGCTTCACGTCAATAAAGATGCCTTCAATATTATCAAACTCCCGGTATATAATATTTCGTATGGTATCCGAAAGACGGTCAACTGCGTATACTGTCGCAGAGGGTGATGCCAGTATATCAAGTTCAACGATTTTGAACGGGCCTGTTTCCCGTATCTTGACCTGGTTCACGCCCTTGACGCCCCGGACACCGACAACACAGTATTCAATCTCACCCCTGAGTTTTTTATTGGTATCGGCGTCAAGGAGCACCAGAACCGAGTGAAAAATATTTTCCACTCCGATTTTAAATACAAGGAGCGAGATTATGATAATCACAACCCCTTCGACATAGGGGACATGATACGACGGAAGGACAATACCCCCGAGGACGATAAAGGAAGTCGCAATATCAAGAAAGGACTCCTTCGCGTTTGCCTCAAGGGACCTGGAATTGATGTCCCGTGATGTTTTTAATTCAATGAACGCAATTATTACCGCGACAATCATTGATGATAACGCAACAATAACAGGGACCCACTGAAGATCTGCCGGTCGTGCTCGTGATGTAATGGTACGATATCCTTCATGAAATAAATC
>JAKQCH010000003.1 GCA_029573825.1 Spirochaetota bacterium
GCATACGTGTACTTTTTCAAATGGAACATTGAAAATTTTATTTAAGGATTTCTCCAAACTTCAGCTGAGTACTCCCTTCATTGCAGATATTTCAAAATTGCAAAATACTATAAAATTTGAATTTCTTGATACTGACCATGAAACATATCAAATAACATGCTGTAATGAGAATAAAACAGTATGGAGAAGAGATCACTCAATCGGAACGTTACTGCCATATAAACCTGAAATAAAATACGAATCGTCATCCAATGACCTCTATCTGCTGTGGACACAAAACAAACTTGTCGCGCTGTCAAAGCTCACTGGAAAAACGATCTGGTCTTTTTTCTATTAAGGTAGTACAGTTTGAATTACATTTCGATATTTATCAATCGCAGAGGGTACAATCCATACTTGTATTGTGCCTCCCCTCAGTATAATTCGGCATTCCATTGTCAGAGGTGTCTTCACTTCCCTGCCGAACGACACGGTCACCGGGCATATCTGATACCGCTTCCCGCGAAGGATGTTTAATTTTATCCTTTACTTTTACGATCTATTCATTATTGTTGTATGTACTACTCACCGCTGCAATGCATGTAGGAGATATTTTTGGCGTATACCATACGGCATAAAAGGAGATACCATGGGAGATAAAAGTCCTAAATCAATCGGCAAAAACAAAAAGCAAAAAGACACCAAAAAGGACGACGCGGCCAGGAAAGCCAAGGCCCTTACTGACGCAAAAAAAGACAATACCGGTAATCCCAAAAAAAAGTAAGCGCCTCACAGAGAAGAAAAAATCAGGCTGCAGTGGCTTGACAAATATATGTACCCCCTGTGACGAATAAAAACCCGGCGGAAGGGGGTATGTTGTTACCGTGAGATACTCCTATCCATATCAGAAAAATCGCCTGTGAGAATCATTGAAATTGACAGGTGGGATTTCCCGTTTTTCATTCATAAAAAAATACTTCTTGAAAAATTAAAAATATATCTGCATGTTAGCATAATACATATAGAATGCTTCAAAGTCGCATCTACCGGCTCTGCGGGGGCAGGTGCGGGCGGATTGATTTCCTCACCGGATTTTTTCCGCATTCATTATATCTTCTGGAGTTCTGATATGGCACCAGGCACCGAACGGGAACAGTGGGGTTCCAAAATTGGTTTTATTCTGGCAGCGGCGGGATCAGCCATCGGTCTCGGGAATATATGGAAATTCCCCTACGTCGCCGGGGAAAACGGCGGTGCGGCGTTTGTCCTGATCTATATTTTCTTCGTTATGGTCCTGGGGCTCCCTATAATGATAGCGGAACTTGTTATCGGCCGCCATACCGAAAAAGATCCCGTGGGGGCGTTCAAGGCAATCGCCGGCGGTACGAAATGGGAGTTCGTCGGTTATCTCGGGGTGCTCACCGGGTTCTTCATTCTTACGTTTTACAACGTTGTGGGGGGATGGACAATCGGGTACATTGTAAAAAGCGTCATGGGGGAAGTTACCGCAGTCCATGATACCGCAACAGCCCAGCGGGTGTTCTCGGAATTCTCCGCAAACCCTGCGCTCATGATCCTGTATCATTTCCTTTTCACCGCCACATGCATGATCATCGTGGTGAAAGGGATACGGAACGGCATTGAGCGGTGGAGTAAAGTCCTCATGCCCCTCCTCTTCGTGATACTGCTGATTCTCATAGGGAAAGGCCTTTCCATGGAAGGGGGTATCGCAGGGCTAAAGTTTTTCCTGCAGCCGGACTTTTCAAAGATCACCATGTCCTCGGTGATATCGGCCCTGGGACAGTCATTTTTCAGCCTGAGCCTCGGGATGGGGGCGATGATAACCTATGGCAGCTACCTTTCACGGCAGGATAAAATTCTCCACTCCGCGCTGTACATCGTGTTCCTGGACACCTTTATCGCGATCCTCGCAGGCCTTGCTATTTTCCCTGCGGTGTTCGCCATGAACATGTCCCCGGGGGAAGGTCCTGGGCTGATATTTCACATTATTCCCGTGGTTTTCGGCAACATGAGTTACGGTATTGTTTTCGCGGTGCTCTTTTTCATGCTGCTTTTTATCGCGGCCCTGACCTCCGCCATGTCCCTTCTCGAGGTGACCGTCGCGTATATTATTGATGAAAAGGGCTGGAGCCGCAGGAAGGCGGTCTGTGTCTTCGGTACGACAATTTTTATTCTCGGTATTCCCGCAGCCCTCTCCTTCGGTGTCATGAAAAACGTGACGGTATTCTTCGGCAACAATTTCTTCGATTTCATGGACAAGCTCACCTCGAATTACATGCTTCCCGTCGGAGGGTTCTTCATCGCGGTATGCCTTGGATGGAAATACGGCCTTGAAAACACCATCCACGAACTTGATCCCGACACGCGGATAATTTCACTCAAGGAATTGTGGGCCTTCACCATAAAATTTGTGTCCCCCTTTCTGCTGCTCCTCATGTTCATAATGCTGGTGAAGGACGATGTTGCTGGTATACTATCTGGGCTAACAGAACTATTACGATAACACCCTTCTCTTCAGCGGATAAGGTGTGACAAAAGCACCATTATCTGTGCCGTAAACACCTGAATTCAACAATGCGTATTATGCAGCCCCATGCACCGTTGATTCCTGAATACATGCCTTTCATTCCTCCGGGCTTGACACATCCATATTCCCGCATTAAATTCATATCGCCGGGGCGGGAATGCGCTATCCCGGATTCTCAATCAACGCTGTTCCGGCATTAAACATGCGGCGTATTCGGCGACAGCATTATAACCATAGGACCAAGAGTTTTCGAAAATGTCGGTACGAAAAATTAAAGTCGACCTTGACTACCTGAAACCCGGTGCAAGTTTCATTTACCCGCTCTATTCGGCGGATAATGAAAAGATATGTGATGAACGGGTACTGCTTACTCCGGAGATTATTTCCGGCATAAAAGAACGGCATGGAAACCTTGTCTATTACACCGATATCGGAAAGCGGGCCGCCATTCCCGGCTATCGGATGAAGATAGCCTATAATGTCTCGAAAGAAATATTAGACGAG
>JAKQCH010000005.1 GCA_029573825.1 Spirochaetota bacterium
AGCCATCGGTCTCGGGAATATATGGAAATTCCCCTACGTCGCCGGGGAAAACGGTGGTGCGGCGTTTGTCCTGATCTATATTTTCTTCGTTATGGTCCTGGGGCTTCCCATAATGATAGCGGAACTTGTTATCGGCCGCCATACCGAAAAAGATCCTGTGGGGGCGTTCAAGGCAATTGCCGGCGGTACGAAATGGGAGTTCGTTGGTTATCTCGGGGTGCTCACCGGGTTCTTCATTCTTACGTTTTACAACGTTGTGGGGGGATGGACAATCGGGTATATTGTAAAAAGCATCATGGGGGAAATTACCGCAGTCCATGATACCGCAACAGCCCAGCGGGTATTTTCGGAGTTCTCTGCAAACCCTGCGCTCATGATCCTGTATCATTTCCTTTTTACCGCCACATGCATGATCATCGTGGTGAAAGGGATACGGAACGGCATTGAACGGTGGAGTAAAGTCCTCATGCCCCTCCTCTTCGTGATACTGCTGATTCTCATAGGGAAAGGCCTTACCATGGACGGTGGTATCGCGGGGCTGAAGTTTTTCCTGCAGCCGGACTTTTCAAAGATCACCATGTCCTCGGTTATATCGGCCCTGGGGCAGTCATTTTTCAGCCTGAGCCTCGGGATGGGGGCGATGATAACCTATGGCAGCTACCTTTCACGGCAGGATAAAATTCTCCACTCCGCGCTGTACATCGTGTTCCTTGACACCTTTATCTCAATCCTCGCAGGCCTTGCGATTTTCCCTGCGGTGTTCGCCATGAACATGTCCCCGGGGGAAGGCCCGGGACTGATATTTCACATTATTCCCGTGGTGTTCGGCAACATGAGTTACGGTATTGTTTTCGCGGTGCTCTTTTTCGTGCTGCTTTTTATCGCGGCCCTGACCTCCGCCATGTCCCTTCTCGAGGTGACCGTCGCATATATTATTGATGAAAAAGGCTGGAGCCGCAGGAAGGCGGTCTGTGTCTTCGGCACGGCAATTTTTTTTCTCGGCATTCCCGCAGCCCTCTCCTTCGGTGTCATGAAAAACGTGACGGTATTCTTCGGCAACACTTTCTTCGATTTTATGGACAAGCTCACCTCGAATTACATGCTTCCAATCGGAGGGTTTTTTATCGCGGTATGCCTTGGATGGAAATACGGCCTTGAAAACACCATCCATGAACTTGATCCGGACACGCGGATCATTTCACTCAAGGAGTTGTGGGCCTTCACCATAAAGTTCGTGTCCCCCTTTCTGCTGCTCCTCATGTTCATACTGCTGGTGAAGGACGATGTCGCTGGTATACTATCTGGGCTAACAGAACTATTACGATAACACCCTTCTCTTCACCGGACAAAGTGTGACGAAAGCACCATTATGTGTGCCGTACACAACAGAATTCAACAATGCGTATTATGCAGCCCCATGCACCGTTGATTCCCGAAAACATGTCTTTCATTCCTCCGGGCTTGACACATCCATATTCCCGCATTAAATTCATATCGCCGGGGCGGGAATGCAGTATCCAGGATTCTCAATCAACGCTGTCCGGCATTAAACATGCGGCGTATTCAGCGACAGTACTATAACCACAGGACTAAGAGTTTTCGAAAATGTCGGTACGAAAAATTAAAGTCGACCTTGACTATCTGAAACCCGGTGCAAGTTTCATTTACCCGCTCTATTCGGCGGATAATGAAAAAATATGCGATGAACGGGTTCTGCTTACTCCGGAGATTATTTCCGGCATAAAAGAACGGCATGGAAACCTTGTCTATTACACCGATATCGGAAAGCGGGCCGCCATTCCCGGCTATCGGATGAAGATAGCCTATAATGTCTCGAAAGAAATATTAGACGAG
>JAKQCH010000051.1 GCA_029573825.1 Spirochaetota bacterium
ATAGTAGCACAATACCGCGAGAATAATGAAACAATTGCAGCTGCCCGGCAATGATTAAACGACTATACCATATCCGGGCCGCCCCATACAATTATTTTTTCTCATCCGGGAAGCAAGTAAATATGCGGTACAGATGTTACACGCATGTAAAAATATAACTCCGTATAGAAAAAAACGCAAGGCGCCTCTATGAGCGCCTCCAGGGTCAATACGATCATGCGCAAACGTGCGCGGTGTCAAGCGAATTTTACGCCTGGCCCTATTCCGCTTCCTCGACACAGGACTGGCAGGGGGCTATCACCTGAGGGACAGGATGCCTTCTGCCCATCACCCATCTCCAGAGATAAAACACCGGTACACCCGCAACTACCACGAGAAGCGCAAACTTTGACGTACTGGTCCAGGCAAGGAAGCCCGCAATCAGCATGAAAAGAGAAATAAAAATAAAGATAAGGGGAAGTACCGGGAAAAACGGCACCTTGAAAGGACGGGGTATTTCCGGATGTTTCACCCGCATATATATCAAACCGATAACCGTCACCACGGGGAAAATCCCCAGGGCAAACCCCATATATTCCATGAGAATCGTCGAATTGCCGATAAATACATAAAAGATTGAAAGCACCACCTGGAGTGATACCGCGAATGCCGGAGTTTTAAACCGTTCACTCACTGACCCGAGAGAGGAGAAAAGCATCTTGTCCTTCGCCATGGCGTAATAAACCCGTGGACCGATCATGATCTCCACTGAAATGGACGAAAGCAGGATAAGGGCGATGGCAAGGGTGAAGAAGCTGGAAACTCCGGGGCCGAAAAGAGACCGTGTCGCAACGGCACCGATCGCTTTCTGGCCCATGAGGTCCGCGCCGGGCGCAGACAGTATGAATACAATATTCAGGAGAAGATACAGCACTGAGGTCACAATTGTTCCTATCAGGAGCGCACGGGGAAGGTTCTTTTCAGGATTTTTTATCTCCCCCGCGAGATATGACGCGCCGTTCCATCCGGTATATGAGAACATGACAATCAGAAGGGCAAGTCCCATGACGGGAATACCGGTACCGTTGGCGGTCCCGCTGCTGCTGATCCCCGTCTCCTCGTAGACTTCCACGAGACGGCCCACCTGGCTCCAGTCAATATAATACGCTCCGAATCCCACAAGGGACACTATGATGAGGAGCTTCATCACCGTCAGTACGTTCTGGACAAACCCGCCGGTCCGCACCCCCAGGATATGCACTGCTCCGAAAAAAAGGATGATGCATGATCCGAAAATTTTCTTGTTCCAGGGATTCGCGAAAAAAACAGTAATAGCCGAACCCGCCCCGTACACGCTGTTAAAGAACTGATGGAGATATTCCGCCACTGTTATTGAGGTAATAGCCACGCATGCCGTGAACCCTATGACAAGGGAAATCCATCCCGTCAGAAAAGAAGGGAGAAGGCCGAAGGTCTTCTTCAGGTAGACGTATTCACCCCCCACATCGGGCCACATCGCAGCAAGCTCCGCATAGCAGAGAGAGCCGGTAACAGCAACGATCAGGGCGACTATCCATAAGATCAGTATGACCAGTGCGCTGTGGGTCATGGCGAGAAGTTCACCGGTGGTGATAAAAATCCCGGTACCGATCATGCTGGCCACCACCACCAGTATTGCAGTGGGAAGCCCTAATTGCCGCTGTAATTCCAAATTGTTCACCTTATAATAAAATTTTCTACTGTCCGCATCATCAGAAAAATACCCCGCTCCATGTAAACCTTCCCCCCTACCCGTTTTTTCTGCGTCAAAACCACCGGTATGCTACGACAAAAGGAAATGTTCACAATGATATATACTGCAACTGCGGATATAACGCCCTGCGGGGCAGTTGATAAATTGTTTCAACGCTTGTTTTGAGATAGTTATATACAACCTTACCTTTTGTACAGCAAAGGAATCTGTAAAATCCGGTTATTCTTGTATAATTATCGTAATTGTCAAGCAAATTATACATAAAAATACCGGAAATACCCTAACTTCAAGGATGTATTCCGGTATGATAAATCCATTTTTCACCGGTCACTCTTTCAGACATGCCCCACCGTCCCCGGGGAGCGTTCCGCGAGAGTGACGCTGTGAAAAATATTTTTTTAGATATTCTGTTTTTCCGGCAGAATTTTTGATTCGACAACTTCCTCCAGATGCCTGCAGGAATCTTCAATCTGGCGCTGAATATTCCAGACTTTCTCCGCCATTGCCGCGCGTACCCCTTCCATCTGCTCCCTCGACTGCCGGTACATATCCGACATGTTTCGGCTCACCTCATTGAACTGCACCTGTGCTGTCTCCGACATTTCCGCAATCTGGCGCCGGATAGTGCGGATCTGCTCAAGGGCATGGTCTTTCCCGCCGGCCATCAGCCCAGCATGAAGCTGTACCCCTGCCCTGTCACGGAATTCGACAATCTGGTTATATACCTCATTCATCTGCTCATGGCAGCTGTTAAGGACACAGGAAAGATCATAGGCAGGCAGCCTGATTTCCGGTATCCGCATCCGGGACATCCCCGGTTTCCCGGCCCTGAGTTCCCTGGCCCTCCGGTTCATCTCGTAAATTACCGGCGGTTCATACGTCCAGCCACCCGCAAGCTTTTTCGCCTCCTTTTTCAGAAGGGGCAGAATAATTGATCCCAGAACGGGAGCCGCTATCCTGGACTTGAGTTTAAAAGCACGGTACATCTCATTCAGGAGCGATGTGAGCTTTCCCGACATGGCGCTGTCGTCTTTATACCACCTGATCATAGCCCAGAGGGACCCCGCGAACACGGTGCTGAATCCTGCGATATCATTTTTGAAACGTCTCGCGACACGTGGATCCGGATGGTTCCGGTACCGCTTCCATCCGTTCATGGTAGTTCGGGCGATACGGAAAAGGCTTGGGCCGTTGATCTCGAAATCTTTCCTGAACGCGGTCAGGAGGTATTCCTTTTCACGGTTATCCGTGATATGGGCATGCCGGAAATTGAATCGTTCCTGCCCGTGTATGTCCGCCGCGGGACATTCCTCCTCGGTGAGGAGCAGGTTCATTTCCCTGTACTGCGCATACAGGGGTGTTCCCGGCAGCGGAGTATACAGCATAAACTGGTGAAAATCCGTGTTGTGCGAAACGGCATAGTCAATCACGCTTTCTATATTTTCAGGAGTGTGGTCCTCCATTCCGATAATCGTTGACCCCAGTACCCTGATTCCGTGGGACTGGTATTTCTTTACGAGACTGAAGGTGTCAACTCCTTTGAGTTTCGCATACTGGCTGTTCTCTCCCTCAATGCCCATCCATATCCACGATATACCCAGTCCGATCAGCTGCTCCATCGTGTAGGATTCAAGTACCCGCGCGGAACTGAATACATAAAATCCCCAGCTCTTATCATGTTCCTCCATCAGCGCAAGAAGCCTGAGGGCCCGCTCCTTATACAGCAGGAAGTTCTCATCCAGAACAAAAAAGGAGTTCACCCTGAGTTTTTCCTCAAGCTGGCAGAGCACCGAGAACAGCTCATCACCGGTTTTATAGAAATTGATTGAATGTCCCTTGCCCCCGAAGAGCGCAGATGTTGAACAGAAGTTGCATCCCATGGGGCACCCTACCGATGGAATCAGGGTCGCCGCGGTGTTTCCCCCTGTTACCTGCATTCCCATAATTCTGGTTCCGAAACCCGATATGATGGCGGGGTGTTTAATCGGAGCATCTTCGTTCTGCCCGAGGAAATTTCTGAACCACCTGATACCGTCTCCCCGGCAGATATGGTCTGTGTCGACAACCTCATTGAGGTCATCCCGATTTGCGATGTGGCCCCCGACGACTATAGTCGCACCCGGCATCCAGGCACGGATAACGTCGCACATCTTTTTCACCTTGCCGATATTGGGTATGATTGAACTGATACCGATCACATCGTATGAATTATTTTTTATCTCTTCAATAAACCGCTCAAGGGTGGGGAACTCCAGTATAGTGCAGGGGGCGTCAATATTTGCTTCAATCATCAAAAGACCGAATGTCCGGTGGAACATCCTGAGGGAAAATGGCCCCTGTGCCTTCGTTACCTGGTTGTGATACAGTTCCATGGGATTTACTGCGCGGCTGCCGTAGGCATCATCCTGCGCGAAGGGACCAAATACCCCTGTAAGCAGTATTCTGGTATCGGACCCGTCCGCCGCTTTCTTTTCATTGCTGTTCATCTTCCCGCTCCATACGAAAATTATTTTCTGCAGATAAGCAATGTTTTTCGTCAGAGCATGAGAACATGTCTGGCCGGATGAAAAAACCTTTGCACAGCTAATCTGCCATGGCGCCCGTTAACAGGCCACCGCGAATTCCATTTTTATAGAAATGCGATTTACCATTACACAACATGACAGATGCGGGGGGATTAAAGTTGCAATAATATACTACTTTCTGCGCCGTAAACCGGTAAAACCATCCCGCTGTCGGCAGAGGAAGAAAACGCACCGATTTCCATGCGGGAGAATGGGCGGGAACATCCGGCCCTTTACCGGCATTGATGCCGAAGCCGGCCAGGAGGTGACCCATGGTGTAGCGCATGCGCAGACAACGATGTCCGGGGAAACTCGTGAATACCGGTCACACACCTCGAATCGTACGGGTAACGCTATTCCCGTGATCGCTGTTCTTTTTTTACCTTTTTCTCCTGCTTCTTCTCTTTTGCGCTTTTTGCAGGCTCTTTTTTTGTTTCCTTCTTCGTGTCTTTTCCTTTACCCATGGTAATCCTCACATTGAAAATAATCTTTCACTCGGTCAGAATATATTTCTCATTTATAATCATCAAGATTTTTTTCTTCAGGAATACATCAGGACCGGTCAAAGAACCGGCCCTGATGTTTCTAAAAATGTTTTCGTATGCTTATGCGTGTTTATGCGTCGGTGCCTTGTATACAAGAGCGATGAGCAGCCCCACTGCGAGAAGAGCGGCGGCGATATAAAGAGCCTGACCCTTAAATGCTGCAAACACAAAAGGACCCACCAGGCCGGCAGCGCTCCATGCTGTCAGCATAAAACCGTATACCTTGCCGATGTAGCCCGGACCAAAGGCATCCGCCGCAAAGGCAGGCATCGTGGCGAAGCCGCCCCCGTAACATGCGAGCAAATAACATGCCACCACGAGGAAGAGATAATAATTACTGATAAGCCCCAGGGCAACCAGCACATACAGAACGCACTGGGTAACAAACATTGTCATAAATACACCGCGGCGGCCGATCTTGTCCGAAAGGCTTGCCCAGAACAGCCGTCCAAGGCCATTAAAAATCGCCGAGATCGCAACAACCAGGCCTCCGGCCGCAGCAAGAACTTTCACAAGATCTTCTCCCGTAACAGATGTGTCAACAAGAGGACGATACAGCTCCTGTGAGAGGGGAGAAAGCTGTGATATAAGCCCCAGTCCCGCGGAGACATTGAGGAAGAGCATTCCCCAGAGCATCCACCACTGAGGTTTTTTCACCGCGTCGCCAAACTGGTATGAGTCTGCGGCAGACACAGTGCTTGCCGCAGGAGTAAATCCGGCAGGAAGCCATCCCTGGGGAGGATTTTTATACATCTGCGCGGCGCCTGTCACCAGGATAAGGAATATCACCCCCCAGATATAGAAGGTATTGGCGACACCGGAGGAGGTAACCGCCCCCGCCGCATCGACTACCTTGAACTTGAGAATCATCGCCGGTGCGATCTGCCCCATAAAAAAGGCACCTGCACCGAAGCCCATGACCGCAAGTCCCGTCACAAGACCGCGTTTATCAGGGAACCACCGTATCAGCGTCGCGATGGGAGTCACATATCCGAAACCGTTCCCAAGAGCGGCGACAATACCGAAACCGAGATACAGCACATAAATATTACCCATCTGGTCGCCGACACCTGCAATGATGGTGCCGATCCCGAAGAGAATACCTCCCAGGGAAGCGACAAAACGAGGACCTTTTTTATCCACAAGGGTCCCGCCGAATGCTGCGGAGAGACCGATGACCCCCATGAGGATCATGAACGTAACCTGTGTTTCTGTCTCACCCCAGCCATGTGCGTTCATAAGGGGCTTCTTAAAAACAGACCATGCATATACTGTTCCCAAACATAGCTGCATGACAATTGCGGCAATGGCTATCCCCCACCGCTTTTTTTCCAAATTCTCGTTACCCATACAACCTCCTGGTTAATAATCAAATCAGATACATTGTAAGTCCGAAACGACAGAAAGCAACGGATAGTAGATAACAGATTACTGTCACTTTATCTGAAACAGGTATGCGGAAATCCCCTGATATTTTCTGGAGCACGATGGCACGTGCAGTATTTACTGCACAATCATTTGACAACAATGTGGTATACTATACATATTTTTTTCAAGAAAATTATTTATGTCACGGGAAAAACAATCAGTTTTTTATCGTAAAACCAGAATTATTTATCAGCAAGTATTTCCCGTTAATTCCCGCATCATTCAGGTCAGAGGGCCCCGATGTGTTCCCAGAGCTCCGGCGGTCCCTGCCCGACGCGCCAGAAGGCGACCGATTTCAGTCTCTCATTCCGGAGCATCACGAGGCGCGCCGACATGGACCGGATATCATCATAGTACACC
>JAKQCH010000123.1 GCA_029573825.1 Spirochaetota bacterium
TGTCCCGCGCAGGCCATGAAAATGAATTTTCTCGGAAGAGAGGTGTACGGGTTCAGGGAACTCCTGCGCCGGAACAACATCGTTGTCGCAGAGCCGGAGGAACTGCGGGGATAATTCAATCTCTTTCATCGGGAATTCCACGTCCGCGGAACGGGTGCCATTACAAACAATTTATGGAATGCTTATTATATCTTTATACAATTGGTTATTTCTTTCTATTGTACGTCAGTTTTGATATAAAAAGGAAGGTAATAACTGTACCGTGCCAGTTCAACGCATTAAAAAGCGGATCAGAAAAAATGCGCTTCAATTATCAATTTCGGGCATTGTGGCCCTTGTTGCGGTATACAGCATATCCATGTTTGTTCTTGTCGCCCGGCGGGATATAATAATATCTGAATATACAGTGCTGCAGAACAACAACCAGTTTATCCGTGAACGGTTCAGCGACCACCTCGCCTGGGCGAATTCGCTGATCGAGTCTCTGGCAACGGGGAAGGCCTTCACGGGAGAGCTGAACCACAATGAAACGGAATTTGCCCGATGGTATTATTCATTCTCCGGTACTTCGGGTTACTGGGACCTTGAAAAAGAGCGGAAAGAACTCTTTGATAAAATTGGCCCCGCCAACCTTGACCTCCATAATACAGCCCGGAAGATGAACGGCACACGCAACAGGGAGGAGAAACTGAAAATCTATACACGGGAAACAATGCATTCCCTGAAGACACTGAAGTCCCTCATGGCGGGATATATTAAACTCAATGACGCTATATTGCGGGAAAAGCAGGAGAAACTTGTGCGGTATTCCCGTGTAATGCGAGGTACGGGAATAATACTTGGTGTTATGATTATAATGATAACATCGTTTCTGGGATACAGGATTATCCGGTCAATTGTGCTCAATCTGGAAAATCTGCGGGAGGGGTTCGCCAGGCTTGGTGCAGGTGATTTTACCTCCCGCATGGAGGTTTCAACCAATGATGAATATCGGGACCTTGCTGAATCATATAACAGGTTCTCCCATGGCACAGGGCAGATAATATCTGACGTAAAAAGAGATGCTCAAATGCTTGCCGGCGCCTCAGACGAAATGAATCAGGCAATAGCAATCTTTTCTGAAAACACCGGAAACCAGGCCGCGATGGCAGAGGAAATTAATGCCGCGATGCAGACGATGAAGGACGGGATGGACCAGGTCACCTGGAACACGGCCATTCAGTCAGACAATATTGCGCAGCTCTTTGCGATTATTGAAGAGCTTTCAACGGTAATGAAAACCCTTGGAGAAAGGATACAGGAGGCGGCGAGGAAAACCGGCGTAATATCTGAGAACGCGAAAGAGGGCGGTTCCCTGCTTCACCGTATGCAGGACAGTATGGAGGATGTACGCAGAAGTTCCGGGGAGATACAGGAAATTATGCAGATCATTGATGATATCTCAGACCAGATCAATCTTCTTTCACTGAATGCTTCCATTGAAGCAGCCAGAGCGGGAGCGTCAGGGAGCGGGTTTGCGGTGGTTGCCCAGGAAATATCGAAACTTGCAGATAAAACCGCGAAAAGCATCAGCGGTATTGATGCACTTATAATACGTAATATGGACCACACGGAAAAGGGAATGTTTCATGTGAAGGAGTCTGTAGAAAACATTTCCCGCATCATGGAGGGCATTGGCGCTATTAATATATTGATTGGAGAAATTGCAGACACAATGGCGGTCCAGGCCAATGTCAGGGAGCGGGCTGTAGACATTGCGGGAAATGCCCGGATGCACGATGAAGAGTTTCAGAGCTGTATTTCGTCACAGCATCGGGGAATCACTGAGGTGTCCTCCCTTGTGAATACCATATCGGATATTACACAGGAAAGTGCGGAAACAATTGTGACAATCGCATCAAATATAGAGACACTAAAACGAATGGCATTTGAACTTTCAGCAGATGTTAAGTACTTCAGCGCATAAAAGAATTGCCCCGCCTGCGGGGATTACCTGAGAGGGGGGAATCCCCGCCTCTCAGAACAGAACGTGATGATTACGCGTAAATCCACGCGTCAACGCTGCGGGTGTAGTCGATGAGTTCATCAGCGGTGAACCAGAGCGCCAGTTCACGCTTCGCGCTTTCGGGTGAGTCGGAAGCGTGGATGATGTTCTTCCCCATGTATGAAACATAGTCGCCGCGAATGGAACCAGGTTCCGCGTCTTCCGGTTTTGTGGCGCCCACCATTTTCCGGATCATAGCTATACTGTTGGGCCCTTCAATCGCCATCGCGAATACCGGCCCCGATGTGATAAACTCAACCAGCTCACCGAAAAACGGTTTCCCTTCATGTTCCCCGTAATGCTTTTTCGCGAGGTCCTCGCTCACCTTCATGAATTTCGCGCCCGCCAGGCGGAACCCTTTTTTTTCAAATTTCGCGAGCAGTTCGCCGATAAGCTGGCGCTGCACGCCGTCAGGTTTGATCATAACAAAACTTCTTTCCATAAAAACAGCCCTCGTGTGTATTTTTTAAATGATGGATAGCGTTCACATATCCAGTGCGGTGTGAAAGCGAAACATAACCATACAATAAATACCTGTGTCAATAATTAATTGACTACAGAATATTTTAAATAGGGGGTCGATATCGCGCTGTGCCCCCAATAAGTTGCAGAAAACGGTACACCGGAGACCCTTCAATCAATTGACATATTTTCCGGGAGAATGCAGTATTGCCGGAGAGAAATTATATATGAGAAAACCATTCAATAGAAACTTTATTATTGTGATCATTTGTATTGTCCTGTACTTCGGGTTTGTGGTTTCCCTTTCAACCATGCTGGCAATTCGTGATGCTGAAAATGCGGCAGATTTTGTCTTCAAAATTTTCGGTGCATCCATG
>JAKQCH010000130.1 GCA_029573825.1 Spirochaetota bacterium
GAAATAATTTTCATTCTCTCGACAAAAAATATTTTGAAAATTATCCCCACAACCGCAAGGCCCCAGATAATACAAAAAATCGTCCAGCCCCCCTTATCCCGAAGCGTAACCAGGGCAAAAGGGGTGTACGTCCCTGCAATAAGAAGAAAAATTGTGGAATGATCGCATATTCTGAGAAGATATTTTACTCCGCGCCTTCTCGCCATGTGATACACCGTGGACGCGAAATACAGCGCAACCATGGATGCGCCGAATATAATGAAACTTGTGATTTTCCAGAAATTCCCACCGGAAAAAGCGGCAAGCAGGAGTATTATAAAACCCGCAATACTCAGCCCGGCACCGATACCATGTGTTATACTGTTTGCAACCTCTTCCTCGCGGGTTTGAATATAACGCTTCCTTGTCTTTAAATAATAAAATACTGTTTTTACTCTATCCACACTGTTCCTTTATCAATAATATGCCAATATCTAAAATCTGATTTTACCACTCTGAATTTCATTATAAATATTTTTCGTCAGTTTCACGTAGGCATTCTTCTTCGGATCAAGAAAATACAACTGGTCCTTTATCCTGTCCGGATCAAAACCTTCATTCTGAAGTGCGGTTTTCAGTTGTTTGAAACTCGTTGTGGCGTCCTTTTCTTTTCTGATACGAACAAAATATGGACGGGCATACACCGCAAGGTGTTCCGTTACATATTTTCCCAAAGCTTTAAAATCAATCTTTTCACCGGGGAGCAGGGTCAGCGCAACCATCCCGGCACGTCCTTCGGTATTTTTCACCTGAACGCCGTATACATTGCTGTCCTCAATACCTCCGAAACGGTTAAGGATATCGGCAACTTCATTTGTTGATACCACTTCACCTTTCCATTTATATGTGTCCCCGAGGCGGTCAACAAAGGAAACAAAACTATTCTTATGAAGCTGAAACAGGTCTCCGCTTATAAAATATCGATCGCCCTGTTTGAACACATTTTTAATGATCTTATCTCCCGTGGCCTTTTGATTGTTTTTATATCCCGCGAAAGGATTGGTATTATTAATAGCCGCAAGAAACATTCCTGTTTCCCCGGGCTTGCATTTCTCAAAAAAACCTTTTGCATCACGTATGAAATCACCGGTATCTTTATCATACCGCACCACCTCACCCATGCGAACACCTGCGGCAGTAAGACGTCCAATCATTCCCGGTACGCCTTTAATATTGCTGAGCGCCCCCACCCCTTCAGTCGCACCGTATACTTCAATAATGCGCTTTATACCGAAACGGTTTTTGAAATCCATCCAGTAATCGCCGCGCATTCCGTTCCCGAGAATAAATTTCAGGGGATTATCGGCATCATCCGGTTTCGGCGGCTGGTTATTCAGGTAACGGCATAATTCCCCAATATAAATAAACAGTGACGCATTATATTTCCTGATATCATCCCAGAACTGCGTTGCCGAAAACTTTTTTCTTAACGCGAATGTACCGCCCCACATAAGAGTTGTGGGCCAGGCGATATTAATTCCGCTGTTGTGATATAACGGCAGACAGCAGTACTGGACATCATCGGAAGTCGCATGCAGGCTGTATCCGCCTGCACCATATCCAAGCTGAAGCCATTTCTGATGTTTCAGCACCGTTGCCTTGGGCATCCCCGTCGTGCCGGATGTGTATATATATTCAAGTGTGTCTTTTGATTTTATAGGAGTTTTTAATAAAGGGTTTTCTGATGGAACCGAGCGCAAAAGAGGTGTAAGGTCTTCCATACCCTTCGGTATCGCAATGGATTTACCTTCACGTTCTAAAAATACTGAACCCGGCTTCTGCAATTTGACTTCTTTTGCAATTTTCTGAAATTCCGATATATATTCATGTCCAAGTATAATTGCCCTGGCTTCAGCGATATTCAGCGCGTGAGCAAGGACTTTCCCGCGGATGTTATTATTGACCAGCGCCGGCACGACTCCGATTTTCGCCAATCCCGCATGTATAATCAGATACTCGGGCCTGTTGTCCATCAGCAGCGCGACAGTATCACCCTTAATAAATCCCCGGTTCTGGAAAAGGTTTGCGTATGTGTTGGCTGCTTCATTGAATTCACGGTAGGTAACTACCCTGTCCTCAAACAATATGAGGGGCTTGTCCGGATACCGCAATACCTGATTTTCGAGGAAGCTCCCCACTGAAAGTACTTTTTCATTCTTCAATGAAACATATCCCACGAGTCCTTTAATCTTAGACAATAAACGTTTCGCTGCCATCATCTACTCCCATCACACAATATTTATTAAATTACTATTTATAATTAATCAAAAAACACCATACGAAATATACAATCAGAGCATCTATCGTCAATAAAAAATTTCCTGCAATTATAATTCCGATATGACGGAAAGTCAGATCAGGGAATATTAATATTTACAATCATCTAAAGTCTGTGATAAATAGGTTACAATTCTGATTTGTGTAATTATTATATGAAATGCTCCAGAAAATAAATTTACGAACTGATCCAGAATCAAAATTTGTATTTTCACGGCAATAAAAAAGGCCCCTCTTTTACGAGGGGCCTTGGAAACTTTCCATTGGGGGAGTTTCCAGGAGGAACATGAAAAATTTACTCAGCTATTATATAAGTAGCACTCATTGTCGTTCAGTTACAAAAAAAGTTGTTATTACAGCATAAATCAGTATAAGATATTTTAATACGGTGCCTGAAACAGCTAACTGTTGTTAAAAATTCAATTTTTGATTAACCCGGAGAAAATCATGCGCGCAAAACAAATTGCTGAACTCGTAAATGTACTGTTCCCTCTCCATCTCCAGGAGGAATATGACAATGCGGGAAGCCAGGTGTTGTTTCCCGATGAGGAAATCAGTTCCATTCTCATTGCCCTTGACATAGATGCTGAAATAATTAATGAAGCCATTGAGAAACAATGCAAAATGATAATCACCCATCACCCCTTTTTCTTCCGGCCCATAAAATCCATCAACAGTGCCGATCCGAAATCTTCCATCCTTATTTCATTAATTGACGCCCGCATAAGCCTCTACACTGCACACACCAACCTTGACAAAATACTCTACAACAGGTTAGGTGAAGCACTGGGCATGCCGGAAGGCACTGTTCTTTTTTCAACGGATTCGGGGGTCGATACTGTCCCTGCAGGCCCGGGAATGATCTCTGATCTCCCGGGACCTGTTTCATTGAAAGACCTCCTTCCCCGCGTCAAGAAGGCCCTGGACATCGAGTTCCTTGTGTACTCCGGAGAACCGGACCGTGCTGTTTCACGGGTTGCTCTCCTGAACGGCGCCGGTGGAAACTCCATAGAAAAAATTATCCGCACCGCGTCTCCGGACTGCATCATTACCGGCGATGTGGGATACCACAATGTCAGGACTGCCATTGAAAACGGCACCGCAGTCATTGACGCCGGCCATTACGGCACGGAGAAAATTCTTCTCTCCTGCCTTAAGGATTCTCTCGCACACAAGCTCGGCGCCACGGAGGAAGGAAAAAATATTTCCCTTCACATTACCGGGAGGGAGAGAAACCCGTTTCAGGTATTTATATGAGGCCACTGACCTCACACCAGCGCTGCCGTGCTCTTCCCGCTATGGGAAAATGCTCACGAGAAGGCTAAAGGCTGTTTCTGTTCCGGGCAATTGAGATTTGTTCCATGGGAAAATCTGTAGAATGGTTTCATCAAAAAAATTTCGAGGGAGCGATATGAAGGCAACAGTAATCATAGCACATCCATACCCCAAAAGCTTTAACCATGCGATATATCATACAGTATGCGCGGAACTTGCGAGCTTACAGGTTGAATTGTTCAATCATGATCTGTATGAAGAAAATTTTAATCCGACCCTCACTGTTGAGGAATTAGGATCAGATATTTCCACTGATAAACTTGTAAACCGATACGCGCTTGAATTGCAGGAATCCGATTATTTATTCTTTATTCATCCCAACTGGTGGGGGCAGCCTCCCGCGATATTGAAAGGATATATTGACCGCGTAATCCGTCCGCCACACGCATACGATTTCCCACCGGGGGACACCGGCGGTGGTCTGCCAATTGGAAAATTGAAAGGAAAATACGGAATAGTATTCAACACATCAAATACTGAAGAAGAAAGGGAAAACAATTACTTTCACGATCCCCTGGACAGTATATGGAAACAATGTATTTTCGGGTTCTGCGGAATTGAAAAATATTATCGGAAAATGTTCAGGATAATAGCGGACAGCACCCCGGAACAGAGAAAGCAATGGCTTCGGGAAGTATCTGACGTAGTTCAGGATGTGGTAAATGGTTCTCAGAAAATATTACAATCCTTTGCTGAGCATACAACAAACCCCGGCCTTTAAAGATACCGGGGTTTGCGGAGTCACTCTCGTGCATATATATTCCGGCCTAAACCTGCCAAACGGAAATAATTAGATAAGCTTTATACCGTTCTAACTTGTTTTCTCCCGGTAGCTGCCACTATATAACAACACCAAATAAACCAGGCCAAAGTATACGGCAACCACAGAGGGGACCCTGGCGAAAGCCGGGGTTTTTGGTGTTTGATTAAAATCAATAATCACTTGTGAAGTTCCTGATTATTACATATTGTAAAACCGCGCAGAGACAATACGAGACTATTACCAGCGACAATATCAGATTAGAATCATAATCGATGTAGACGATCCGCAAAAATGTACTCACAAGCCAGCTTGCGATAAATAATATAATTTTATATAGTGGTGTTTTTTTCAGTACGGTGAAATTATGCTTTATAATTAAAAAATAACTAATTATGCACAATGATATCATAAGAATCGAGCCGGCACCTATAAACATCGGTGACCTTGCCCATTTTTCTCCTGTGATAAGACTAACAATTGCCTCATTCATCACAAAGGGGATAATTAAAGTTGTTATCATGGTAAAACCTATTTCAATATAGAGTTTTGAGAGATTTATTTTTCATTCTTCTGAAAAGGTGATGTACTGTATTCGTTTATTTTTTCAAGGAATTTATCTGATGCCTTTGATCCTGCTCCATAACATCCCATTCTAACAATAGTTTCGTTAACTTTATCCGTCACCATATTCCTGGAATCCAACGGACCCGGTGCAAATCCATCTGCAAATGCTTTTAAGCGGCCTGGAGCATTAGCTTCAGCCTTTTCGGCTACTGACCTCAATCGCATATTTTCTGGAGTTTGCTTAACGTATTTTCTCGTTACTGTATCTACAAGGTGAACCTGACCTCTCCTGTCTATGTTTAATGTTGTTTTCCCTTTTGTGAATTTATCGACAGCTTTATTGATTACTTTACCAACACCTTTCCCGACATCGAGTAAACCTCTGTATCCGGAGGCAACCGTTGAACATATTGCGATTTGATCCAACTCGGTCTTGTCCTTCGGTGTCACAATCTTTGCAGCCTTTGAAAATAGTGCAGAAGATGAATGATATAAATACTTCCCGAGATTACCCTGCTGAAATGATTCATACGTTTTCTGAGAGTGATAAGAATCGTTATAATCAAGAATTTCATGCGCGGAGCGAAGTGTATAATTTATTCCATCATCAATCTTATCATGTCCCGTCGGGTCCTTCGCCCCTACCGGATTCCCCTTCACATACGCATACCTGTTCCACCCCTGCGTATCGAATTCACCGTCAATAACATTGTCCGCCGTAACAAACCGTCCCACACCAGCATCGTAATACCGTGCGCAGTTACATGGAGTCCCTGCAGATAAATATTGTTTACGGAGGTGTAAGAGCCGTTTACCACGGTTCCATCACCGCTTCGCTGTATTTCCATTCCCATGTACATTGAGAAGTACAGTATTTCATGGTCATACGTTGCACCATTTCATTTATTTCTTCCCATGTATAAAATCAGCAGGCGTTATAATACTCAAGGGGAATGGTAATTCCTCAATCACAAGTAAATCTTTATCTCCGGTAATAAGAATATCAGCATTTGTTTTAAGACAACATTCAAGAATCATATTGTCCTTCTCATCCCGGCACAATTTCAATTTTCCTGAGGATAGAGTAACTCAGCCTTTGAAACGAAGATCGCAATTCCCTGTAAAAGCATCTTCAACTGTTGATGGGTTATTTTTTTTCGTTTTTCCAATAAGAGAGGAACATTTCTATACTCTTCTAAGATATCAGGGGATATAAATATTTTTGATTCTTTAAAAACTCTCTGAACTGCCTTTGCGGGTATTCCTCCATACGCAAAAGCCGATATCAATACACCGGCATCAACAACTATCCTATCTCTTTTTGACATTAACTTTTTTTCTGATCGCTTTCACAGCACTTTCGACATCTTTCATTGTCAATTCATTATCTTTGAAAGCCTCACCGGCCAAAGCCAGAGCAGCATCCAGGCGGTCTTCTTTTGAAAGTGCGGATAATATATATTCTTCAGGCTGTATTTTTACTGTTCTTGCAGGCACGTGTTCCCTCCTTTTACACTTCGATATTTTAATATTTAATAATATTACATGTCAATTACAATAAAATATCTTTTTGTTGTAATTCGTTTTCGCCGGCACTTCCTTCGGTTGCCCGTAAACGGCTTTTCAAAGAATTTCGTTACATTCACATTGCTTAGCATACAACGAACCCCGGCCTTTACAGGAACCGGGGTTCGCGGGGTCTCATCATGGGTGGATGACGGGATTCGAACCCGCGACAACTGGAACCACAATCCAGGGCTCTACCGCTGAACTACATCCACCATTGTTTCGTAACAGGCATTGAATTGCAACCTGCCGTTACAGGAAAGTCATTATTGTAAAAAAGCATTTTATGTCAACCCAATAATTTACCGTTTGAGGCTGATGTGACGAAAAATTTTATTATCAGGTACATCGAGCAGCTGTGACAATTTATTTTAGAACCTTATAAATCCCATTCCTCCAGTTTTCCACATCGGAGATATACCATTTTGAAAAACGCCTGTCAGAGGGACCTCCGGCAATGTTCGTATGGAGTTCATCAGTTCCCATATCCGCGATAAGGCGGAAAGAGGGGCTGAAGGACATCATCCTCCCTGCGGCCTTGAATATCTGCCCCTGCTGCACCGTTGCCCTGCTCCCGGGAAGGGGAAACGGTTTGTAGTCAAATCCAAGGAACTGCGGGAGCTTATCACCGAATATTAAATGCTTCATTTTAATCATTCTGGTATCCCCATAGGGTACAGGGTCGCACTCCAGTCCGGTTTTAAGCGCTGAAATAAAAATATCATCCCGCGTGTCGCCCCCGAACCATGGAGAGGTCTTTTTCAGGAGAATTGTATCGAAGTTGGCGTAATACTCTGCGAAAAGTGTTGTTTCCTTCAGCAGGTGCTCCATTACATCGCGGCCCATGCCGTTGTCTCCGAATACACGCAGCACAAGCTCGCGGTATACTGATTCAAAAAGTGCTGCTCCGACAGATTCTTCATTGTACGTACAATCCCAGTCCCTGAGGAGCTTGCCGTTTGGAGTATCCGGCAGCAGTGGTTTCAATATTTCCATGAAACGTGCTGCCTGCGTGGAGTAGAGATCATAGTGGATTTTTTTCATGTAATTGACAGTGACGTGATTTTCTTTTTTCAGCAGCGCGGCAATTCGTTCCGCACGGTACGGTCCCATGGGAAGGTTGATCGGTTTTGATTTTCCCAGATGATTCAGGTCGTTGTTGGCCGTACACAGAAATCCTTCCTTCGGGTTATACGCGGCGGGGATATCTGATTTTTTCACAAATCCCCTGGGATCATATTTTTTCTCCCATCCCGGAAGGGGCATGAGACCGGAAACATTTTTTGGGCGGTTAAACTGCCTGCCGCTCATCTGATAGCCTATATTACCCGAATTGTCCGCGATTGCCCAGCTGATCGCGATTGAATCGAGGGCGCCGAGAAGCTTCATCATGTCCTTCGTATTTTTCGCGTTGGGCAGCTCAAGGGCGCTGTTAAACAGATCGGCGCCGCAGTCGCGCTGTGCGGCCCAGTTCATCACGAGGTAATGCCCTTCAGTTTTCGGGTCTCCCTCAAGTACACCGTGCTCATTTTCATAATATGTTCTGGTGAATGGTTTTCCCCGCTTCACCCTGAAAACCTCTTCCCTTTCAGTGAAGGTGTTCCAGTTTTTTCCACGTTGATACATCCCGTCCCTGCAGTATTCGATGCGGAAATCCATCATATCCATATAGGCAAAGGTGGCCCCCCATGCGACATGCTTTGTCCTGCCGATAACAAGGCCCGGCATGCCCGGTACCCCTGCCCCGATGCAGTAATTGTCCGGAAGCCGCACAATCACCTCCTGCCATATTCCCGGAAGCCGCGTCACCTCAAGGTGAGGGTCATTACACAGAAACGGTTTCCCCGATGCGCTCCGGGAGCCCGATACCGCCCAGTTGTTGCTGGCGGTCATTCTCGGAAGCGCATTCAGCCACCGAAGCGCTTCGGGAACCGGCGCATCCTCAAGAATAACTTTTTTCATCAGCGCATAGTCAATTTTCTCTTTTAAATAAGGAAACAGTTCCTTTATCTTCTTCTGGTCAACATCATTCTGAATCATCTGAACCAGAAACTTCTCCATGGCCCCCTGGGCATCCGTCTGGCCGAAAAACCCCATTATCTTTCCTATCGCCATACAGTCCTTTATTTCCCAGGGCTCCGGCTTGTAGCCGAGGAACTTAAATTCAAAAGCGGAACCATTTCGGGCGAAAGAATTATTGAATCCATCACAGTATGCGATCATCTGCTGCCTGACATGAGGTTTAAGTTTTTTTATCTCGCTTTCCGGGTCAGGAATAAAGTTCATTTTACGCATATAGATATCGAGGGAAACAAGCTCCGGATCTCCCGAAAGGACCTCAGAGGCCCTTCCCTGTATGAGTATCCTGGTAAGGAGGGCCTGCATCTGACGGTCCTCGGCGTGAATCCAGCCCATGGCGTATGCATAATCGATATGGTCGGTGCAGGTAATTTCGGGAACACCGTGTACGTTTCTTTTTATAGTAATCGTCGAGTCAGGTCCCTGAAGGACTGTTTCTGTTTCAATTCCCAGCATGGCAGGCTCCTGTGTTTTTTATTGCAATCCGGATACGAATACATTATTAATCTAATTTGCATAGATGAAGTGCGCAACCATTTTTTGTTGTGCTGCCGATTCTATTTTAAAATATCGAATAAAAAATCAATCCAAGATATTCTTTGAGGGCAAGTGAGGAGCCGTTCATACCCTGTGGCAGAAAATCCTCCCATGAATACGATGAAGAAAAGCTGTAATGGTATCCGGCAGGAAATGGCGTCACCGTTAATCCGGCTTTACGGAAAAGGAGCATCGCCCTTTTTAAATGAAATCCCGATGTCACCAGTACCGGTTTTCTGAAGCGCATCCTTTTGATAATAGTTGCAGTGTACAGAGCATTTTCACGGGTATCCCGGCTTTCATTTTCCTGAATAATTTTTTCCGGGGGAACTCCCATGTCAGTGAGGATACGGGTGAATATTACTGCATCGGAAGTGCCGCCGTACACCGGTCCTCCTGAAACCAGAATCGGGCACTGCGTCTTTCGGAAGATACGATATGCTGCAGCAAGGCGCATCATAGACTCGCTGCCGGGATGGCCCTTTCCTGAGAATTCAGGTGCTTCCGTCAGTGAACCTCCTCCCGGGAGCAGTATCACATCGCACTGCAGGTGACGGGGAATTCTGTACTCCGCTTCAAGGCCTTTCATCAGGAAATCGGAAAATGGAACAGTGAAAAATATCCATATCATCAGCGCCGTGACAATCTGCATCACAGCGGCAATTCTTTGCTTTTTCCAGAGACAGTATATGCCGGCACAGATCAGTATCGACACGAAAAACCCCGGAGGTATCAGGAAGGCTGTGATCATTTTTTTTAAAAAGAAACTCATGTGGCGCTCTGCAATAAAAAAAGCATAGTTCCTATGCTCTTTTTATTCTCTTCATAATGACGAACTCTCAGAATCTGAAAATGAATTCTGTCACTGATTGTATTTAAATGACACACTCACTTTCGCCCGATACAGGATGACCTTTCCATTCTCAACACGCATATCCAGCTCTTTGATCTGGGCAACCCGGAGGTCACGAAGCGTTTTCGCGTGACTTTCGACGGCATTCCTTGCGGCATCTTCCCATGACTTTTTGCTTGTGCCAATGAGCTCTATTACCCTGTATACATGGTCCATTATGAAACTCCTCAATAATTTTCAATCTGCAATCTGAAGGTAAAACGGATGAATTCGGTTTTGATGTAGAAATCATTATATCAAGGCGAAAATTGTCAATAGTTTTATTGCGACTCATGGTAAATATTGCGTACCATGGATTGTTGTTCGGGGGGTTGATACCATTTCCTGAATTCATAAAATTACTGTTGACGATAAAATTCCCGCGGTGAAAATATACTCAAAAATGATGGAGCAGCAGCGTGAAGATACGATTACGAGTGTTGTGTGTGCTGTTATGTGTGCCCTTTCTCGGAGTGTGCGGCGGGTTCCGCCTTGATCCCGACCAGTACGAGGAAAACCTCCTTGGACGATGGCAGATGGTAGGGGACCACTGCAATGAGGCAGGCAGCTGCAAAAAAGTAATTGACGGCGATAAATACACCTACATGAAAAACGGCATAATCCATACTGAAACAAAGAAATACGGGGAATTCAGCTTCGAGTATGATCTGAGGAACGATACGATATATTTTTATGTGCGGAAATATTACGGAAGCAG